>JAENWB010000018.1:0-6235 GCA_016650275.1 Nitrospiraceae bacterium
CTGGATCACCTGCCCCGCGATATCGGCCTTGAAGTTTCCCTGTAAATACACATCGACAGGACCGACCACCGCGAACACGATCCGCCCCACGATCGTTCCGTCAACGCGATTATCAAGAAACCCTTCCTGCACCCAGCGCCCATTGCCAAATTTTTGTGCCATCTGACTCCCTGTAACGGGCTAAGCCGCCTGAACCGTGCCAACCGAGGGCAATGACGACTGAGGGCCGCTCCCAAATGCCCCCACCAACACCGCCAACAGGATGAGTCCACTCCCAACCCACCCCTGGAGATCCAATGTTTCTCCGAGAAAGTACCAGGCGAGCCCAGCCGCGTAGGCCGGTTCTGACGCAAAGATCAATGCCACCTGCTGCGCAGGCACAATGCGCTGCACCCACATTTGCACGGCAAAGGCTCCGGTCGCAAGTCCTCCGGTCACCCCAAGACCGACAAGCAGCAACGCCGTCGGCGCAAACGCCTGGGCCGGCGCCTGTTCAACCAGAAGGGTGGGAAGCAACAGGACAACCATGGCCAGCATCTGCCAGACAAACAAAGACGGCGCATCGACCGCGCGCGTAAACCGTTCGAGGCAGGCGATATGCGCGGCAAACGCAATCGCACAGCCGAGCGTCAAGAGATCGCCAAGATTCCCGGATGCACTGGGCTTCACCAACAGCCAGAGCCCCACCATAGCGATCCCGGTGGCCAACCACACGCGCCGCTCGAATCGGCGCAGGACCAATGGCACAATGACGACATACAATGCCGTAATGAAGGCGGAATTCGATGCGGTAGTATAATGAAGCCCGACCGTTTGGAGGACATAGCCAAGAAACAGCCAACAGGTGGCGATCGCACTTGCCCGCAAAACCGCCGAGTCGCGGTGCAAGCGCAATCTCCACAGCAGAAACACGCCCCCCACCAGCAGTGCTCCCAGGAGAAATCGAAGAAACAGAAACGACAGTGGTGGAATTTGCTCCAACGCCGCCTTGGTGGCGGGGAACGTGGCACCCCAGATAAACGTTGTCAACAGGAGTGCGAATCGTGGCATGACGGGAAACCGGGAATTGGTCAATGGTCACTAGTCAATGAAGTAAACCCGTGCAAAAATTTTCTGGCCATTGACCAATGATCATTGACAGTTTTCAGCTAGGCTTTGCACAGCGAACAACGGCGCTGCTCGGTCGTCCCGGCTTGGTCCATCGCCGCTAGCGCCCGCTCCTTATCCGGGTAATCGAACCACCCACCTTCCCAAAAATCGCTTGAGGAGCCGATCGACGTAGACGGCACCTCAGAACAACGTTCCCTGTGGAGGGTGACCCGATCGATCGAACGCGCGATGTGAATCCAATAGGCCATAGAAACAACGCCTCGCAGGCAGACCGCAGCACGGCCCTTTTCTCGCGATGCCGGGCTCGGCTGCACTCACGGCCAACGATCAGATTCCGATTCAATCTACGATGGAGTCTCGTCGACGATTAAGACGTGTGACACAGCTTAAGGCAGGAGTTGCCACTCATCCTTCTCAATAAAGACCTTTACGCCCGTCTCGAGCTTCTTAATATCGTCCTTATCAAAAAGCTTCATGTACCGCTCGATCCGATCCGGATCGTCGATCCGCTCTTCCTGCATCATTCCACCGGCACTCTTGTACTTCCGAATCAACAGGGACATCGGAATCCTCCTCTTAAACCGCTAGAAGTCCTATCACCAAGGTGGGTACAATAAGGCAAAGCTCAACGGCCGGTCAAGAGTGCATTCTCTCTCTGCCCGGTTTTTATCTAGCTTGAAGGATACGAACCATGCCGATCTATGAATATCGTTGCGGACAATGCGAGAAGCACTTCGACGCCACCCAATCCGTCCATGCCAGAGCGGAAGACACCGTGTGCCCTCACTGTAATGCCCAGAGCGTCGCTCGATTACTGTCCGCCTGCACAACACAGGTGAAGGGGACTCGCAAAACGGGGTTCGCCGAAATAAAAGCCTACAGCATGTTAGACGAGCGGATGGACAAGTTCGCCAAACTCCCGCCGCTGATGGGCAAACGCGCTGCCCCCGACGCGGCCCCACCTTCCGATCCCTCTACCGACGGCACAACGGAGCACTAACAGGATGCTGAAAAATGGGGCGGGGTGGCTGGGACGATCCCCGTGCTCGCGCAACGCGCGGCCTCAGAAGACCCTCGTTGGACGCGCGCAGTTGGGATCATCCCAGCCACCCCTTAGTAAGTGCTAGTTCGCTGCGGCCTTGTGTGGGACAAAGCGCGTCTCGGCGCGCTGGGGTTGGGCGGGTAAGAAGTCTGGCTTTTTTGAGCATCCTGAGGCTATGTTGACATCCGCACCATGATGTAAGATCCCAACGGTATATTGGTGAATTGTGTATAAACTGAGTTTTTCCGCAGCCTGCTAAGCGAGATTGTGAACGGCAAGGGACGATACGTCGTCCTTTTCCCAACATCCACCCCAACCCCATGGAGATCGCATGATTGCGAGACTCGTGCACCCGCTAGGCCTCAGCCTTCTGTGCAGCTGGGGAATGGGCCTCGTCGCCCTTGCGGACGTCGCCGTCAGACTTTCGCCTATCGACAAGATCGAACCGGAAGGCCCCACCGTCAAAAATGGCCGCTATCTACTCCAATACCCCGTCCTGCTCTTGTCCAAGAAGGAGCCGCATCCCCTGGCTGAGGCATTCAGTCAGTTCGTCATGTTCCCGGCCAGTCAACAGCTCATTGCCGGGACGTATATTCCGATCGAAGAGAAATAATCGTGCGTCGTAGTGATTGAAGGAGGGACCTATGCAGACATGGCGATCATCGGTGTTCATGTTACTGGGACTCATCGGATCCATGGCTTCACCCATAACCGTATCCCACGCGGAGGAGCCAGGCGCGATGGTTGATGGCGCAGGATTCACCCTCTACGGTACCGAATCGATCAAGGGGTTCGATGCCGCAAAAATCGAACGGGACCCTATCTGCGACCGGAGCAAGCACCCGCGGATCGCCAAAGTCGAGCCGGACGAAGCCAAGCCGGGCGACAAAGTGATCATCGCTGGAGAGAATTTCGGCACGAAGGAGTGTTTTCATACTGTGACCTTCAGCGCGGCCTCAAACACGCCCGTGGACTTCAAATTCATGAACGACTCGACGATTGAAGCAACCGTGCCGGATGCGAAAGCAGGCATGTCATTTATCATCATCGTCGCAGGCGGCGGAAGCGCCCAGTCAAAACCGGTCTTGATCAAGTCCAAATAGGCTCGCCCCCCCCGGGGGAAAGCTGACCAGGAGCTGGTTGATCTGGTTCATCTGGTCTATCCAGTCTGTCTGGTTCAACCAAACAAACGAGACAGACCAGATAAACGAGAGAGACCGCCTTTCCTCGTGCGCGTCACGGGCCAGGGCCGCCGACAAACTGTATCAACATCCCTCTAAGAACTGGTCATTTCGACACCCTGCTTCCCTCGACAAGACTCCTGATCCTATGCTAGCTTACGCGCTCATTTTCGCCTGATAATTCTCGCAGAATCGCGAACGATCTGAGGAGACAGGGACTGGTATGTTCAAGAAAATTCTGGTCGCCAATCGCGGCGAAATCGCCATGCGGATTATCCGCGCCTGCCGCGAATTGAACATCGCCACCGCAGCCATCTACTCCGAGGCCGACTCGACCGGGATTTACGTCAAGAAGGCGGACGAGGCCTACATGGTCGGCCCGGGACCGGTCAAAGGCTTCCTGGACAGCCAACAGATCGTGGACCTGGCCCAACGGATCGGTGCCGATGCTATCCATCCAGGCTATGGATTTCTCTCGGAAAACTCGCAATTTGCGCAGCTCTGCCATACCTCAGGCATTACCTTCATCGGCCCTTCGCCGCACGCCATCGAGTTGATGGGAAGCAAGGTCAAAGCCCGCGAGCTGGCCAAACGAGTCGGCATCCCGATTGTCCCCGGAACCGAGGGTAGCATTACCGACGTCAAGGACGCCCTGTCGTTCGCAAAAGACACCGGCTATCCCATCATCATTAAAGCCAGCGCTGGCGGAGGCGGACGCGGCCTCCGGGTGGTGCGGTCGGATGCCGAACTGCGCGAAAACATGGCCGTCGCGTCACGGGAAGCCCAGGCTGCATTCGGCGACGGAAGCATCTTTCTCGAAAAATATATCGAACGACCGCATCACATCGAATTCCAGATACTGGCCGACCGGCACGGCAACATCATCCACCTGGGCGAGCGCGATTGCTCGATTCAGCGCCGGCATCAAAAGCTCATCGAGATTGCTCCTTCGTTGATCCTGACGCCACGTCTTCGTGCCGAGATGGGTGAAGCGGCCATCACCATCGCCAAGGCGGTCGATTATGACAATGCCGGCACCGTCGAGTTTCTCCTCGATCAGGACAACCGCTATTACTTCATGGAGATGAACCCGCGCCTCCAAGTCGAACATACGGTGACCGAGCAGATCACGGCGATCGACATCGTGCGCAATCAGATCACCATCGCAGCCGGCAAGCCGCTTCGCATTTCGCAACAGGAGGTCACGCTTCAAGGCCACTCCATCCAATGCCGTATCAATGCCGAAGACCCCAAGAACAACTTCCTCCCTTGCACCGGCACCATCACAGCCTATTTCTCGCCGGGCGGGATCGGGGTACGCATCGACGGAGCGGTCTACAAGGATTACGAGGTACTGCCCTACTATGACGGCCTCTTGGCCAAACTCACCGTGCGCGGCCGTACGTGGGAAGAAACCGTCAGCCGCATGAGACGGTCGCTCGAAGAGTATGTCTTGCGCGGGGTGAAGACGACGATCCCATTTATGATGGAGATCATGCAGGATCAGGATTTCATGGCAGGTCATTTCGACACCTCCTTTCTGGAAACGCATCCTGAGCTGTTCAACTACGACGATTTTGAGCAGCCGGAGGACCTGGTGCTGGCACTCTCCGCCGCCATAGCCGCCTACGAAGGACTGTAGCAAAACAGCCACCTATCAACCCCAATGATCCGATGACAAGATAACGAGCATATCTGGACATCATGGCGACAAGACGATCCTCACGAACACAGGCCCCCAAGAAGCGGAAAGCCGGACCAGCCGTCCGGACGTCAAAGACACGTGCCCGCAGCGGCCCAGAGCTGACGATCCAACCGGCGGCAGGTAAGACAATCCTGATTACCGATGTCGCCTTGCGCGACGGACACCAGTCGCTCTTGGCCACGCGTATGCGGACGGAGGACATGCTGCCCATCGCCCAAAAGCTCGACGCCGTCGGCTATTGGTCGCTCGAGGTCTGGGGTGGCGCCACCTTCGACACATGCCTCCGCTTCCTCAAAGAGGATCCCTGGGAACGGCTCCGCGCACTGCGTGCCGCCATGCCCAATACCAAACTCCAGATGCTGCTCCGCGGACAGAACATGGTCGGATATCGGCACTATGCCGACGATGTGCTGGAGCGGTTCATCGAACGCTCCGCCGCCAATGGCATCGACGTATACCGCATCTTCGACGCACTGAACGATATCCGGAATCTCGAAAGGGCTATGCGAGAAGTGAAAGCCTGCGGGAAACATGTCGAAGCCGCCATCTGCTACACCGTCAGTCCCGTCCACAGCGTAGACCGTTTTGTCGACATGGCGAAACAGCTGGAGGATTTGGGAACCGACACGCTCTGCATCAAAGACATGGCCGGGCTCTTGGCGCCGCTCGATGCCTATCACCTCGTACGCCGTATCAAGGCGGCAGTAAAGGTTCCGATCCACTTGCATTCACACTACACTTCGGGAATGGCCTCGATGACCTCTCTCATGGCGATCCTCGGAGGTCTCGACATGCTGGATACAGCCATCTCACCGTTGGCCGGTGGCACCTCGCATCCCTCGACGGAAACGCTGGTGGCCACGCTGCGCAATACCCCGTACGACACGGGGTTGACCCTCGCCTCGTTCCTTCCGATCACCGAACACTTCCGCACCGTTCGCCGAAAGTATCGGCAGTTCGAAAGCGAATTCACCGGGGTCGATGCCGAGATCCTCACCTCGCAGATTCCAGGCGGCATGCTCTCGAATCTCGCCGCGCAACTGACCGAGCAGAATGCGCTCGATCGGATGAAAGAAGTCCTGGATGAAGTGCCGCGCGTCCGAAAGGAAATGGGCTATCCACCGCTCGTCACCCCGACGAGTCAGATCGTGGGCACCCAAGCTACACTCAACGTCCTGACGGGCGAACGGTACAAAG
>JAENWB010000019.1:0-6228 GCA_016650275.1 Nitrospiraceae bacterium
GAAACGGGCAATGTCTTCGGATGTCTCGATCGTGTGATACTGTGCCGTCCGGCGGCTGGGCTCCGGCGCCGCCGGTGCGTAGCCCTTGGCTAGTCCATGGAATTCGAGCTCCACGAACAGAGCCTTCAGCTTGCCGTGATCAGGTTGTCGAACAGCCAGGCCTGGAAGGTCCAGATCAATCCCCAGATCCTGGCGGATGGTCACCAACTCCTTCGACAACCGCGCGCGGTCAGGATGGGCTAGAAGTGCTTCGCGCGGGCGTTTCTTCGTGAGCTCTCCCGCTCGGGCAAGGATAGTCTCGAGTGACCCATAGGTCGTCACGAGCTCGCGGGCGGTTTTATCACCAATCCCTGGAACGCCCGGGACGTTGTCAGAGGAGTCGCCGACTAGCGCGAGATAATCGGTGACGAACGCCGGAGGAATGCCGAGTCGCTCACTCCCGTTTTCTTCACTCACCCACTGCTCTTCCACGCCCGCTGGTCCACCGCGTCCCGGGTTCAGCAACCAAATGCCCGGCCGAACGAGCTGCTGAAAGTCCTTGTCGCCGGAGATCACCACTACTGACACGTTTTGCTCAACGCCCTGTCTGGCGAGTGTCCCGATAACGTCGTCGGCTTCGAACCCATCAAGCGCCAGAATAGGAATGTTGTAAGCGGTAAGCAGTTCGGTGATGCGCTCCATGCCGCGATCGAAGTCTGACTGCAGCTCCTCGGTCAGCTTCTGGCGGGTCGCCTTGTACGCAGGATAGCGCTCGTGCCGGAAGGAAAGGCCGGAATCATGGACCCAGCCGAGGTACTCAGGCCGGTGCGTGCTGAGGAGGCGTTCGACAAAGTTGACGATGCCCCACGCCGCCGATGTGTTCTCGCCGCGACTAGTCGTCAGCGGACGGGAAATCAGCGCAAAGAACGCCCGGTAGATGAGCGCATATCCATCGACGAGAAAGAGCCGGGGTGACTGCGGGAGCTGCATCGCCAATGCTCAGGGGCGGAAGACTGCCAGAGAAATACAGACGGGCAGAGAAAGATAGACGCGGCGAGGATGGCCGCGCTCTTTCGATGACTCACCCCTGAAACGCGAACCGCCTGCCAGAGGCAGGCGGAAGATAGCTCGTCCAGCCGAAAGACTCAGACTCGCTGAACGTTCGCCGCGTGAAGTCCCTTATCGCCGGTTTTGATCTCGAACTCTACTTCCTGTCCTTCAGCAAGAGTCTTGAAGCCTTCCATCTGGATGGCAGAGAAATGCACGAACACATCCTCGCCGCCTTCCTGCTCAATGAATCCGTAGCCCTTGGCGTCGTTGAACCACTTTACTTTACCTCTGGCCATGCGAGCTGCCTCCTGCGAGGTGAACCGATCCTGCACTGCTGTGTCAGGCTGTCCTGCACTGCGTGGTGCCGGGCAAACCCCTCTAGGCTTGCGCGGGGCTATATAGGAGCGACCCGGGTTTTTGTCAAGTAAACGCTTTGTGCCACAACACATTACCTGTTTGCCGCGTCGTTCTACCTCGCTCGCATGCGAGTGACGATCGACTGAAAGTCGGCATCGCTTGAAGCGGTGATGCGCCACCGTCCGAAGCCTGTCTGGTCAATGAAAATCAACTGTGCGTGGTACTGCCGATACTCCCAGATCTGAGCGCGACCGCGCTGCGTGACGTCGTTCGTCGTCTGCTCGAGGATCTGGTCGGGCTCGCCAAGCGTCACATAGACCATTCCGCGGTCAGTCAGCCAGCCGCCGATTCCTTCTTCTCGGAATCGTTCGTTCGCCTGTTGAATCCGATTGAAGTACTCCCGCAGCCCTTCGTGCTCAGGTGTTGAAAGAATCGGATCGCTTTCGTGCAGAAACGCGGTCCAGGCTGCGGCCCTGAACTCTGGGGCAGTGTCCCGAAGCGTCTTGAGTCGCTGAGGTGTCGTAAAATAGCGCAGATAGCTGAGCATGTCTTCGAAAGACGCTATCGCCAGATCGTCGCCGAACGTGACCAGCACCGGGACGCTGCTGCTGTCGGTCGTGTCGCGACGACTTACCATCAGTGTGGAGACCCCAATGCCAAGGCGGGAGACCGGCACATCGATCGTCCCGCTGAACACCTTACCGCGCCTAGCGAGGCCCAGGCTGTCTGTCCAGAGTGTCATTCCCTTCGCATTCCTGGCCGTCACTCTCAGTGGAAGCCTGGTCCCAGGGCCATAGCCTTCCACGTAGACGAGCAGGCTCGTATCACGACCAAAGGTCGCAGTGGAGCGTGGGCTAAGGGTCAGCTGTGGCAGGGAGTCGGTCGTCGTCCGCGCCTGGACTTCATAAACCGAGATCGGCGTCGCCAGTCGTCCAGCCGACAAACGCGGAACGTTCAGTATCTCTTCGTGGCTACCAGCTCTCGAGCTCCCTTCATCGCGCACCGCGAGCGAAAGAACATACTGCCCCGGTGAGACACTCAGAATCTGCTGGAAAATGACACTCTCGTCATTCCGCGTCGTCTCCTTGAATGAGATGACGCGAACTACTTCGTGAGCTTCGATATGGCGGACGGTGGATCCCCCCTGACGGAGGTCGGCGGTAATTCCATAGCCTGCCCGGTATCGATCTCCTTCACGGACAAAGGTCAGTGCGCGGTTGGCCATCGAGAAGCCAATGAGAACCAGTGTCGTATCACCGGGCCCGGCCAGATAGCGAACCGATCCAATGAAGGCAATTGGTGCTGCTTCGGCGATGAAGCCGGCTTGCCGGTACAGGTCGGTCACCCCGGCAACCGTGCCGATGACTTCGCCGCGTTGCGGGCGCCTTTCACCACGTGGACGTGAGCCACTACGCGGACAACCAAGCACTAACGTCAATATGCCTGCGCAGGTCATGTATCTCAGCAATTGATTCTGCATCATTCGCCTCGGGTTTCTCCGCTCATCGTCGGCATTGTTCGCTTGCAACACTCTGGCAGCGACGTTAGGTTCGCCGCGTGTCACGTGAATCACTCGTCGGAGCGACGGTCTCGGGTTATCGGCTGGAAAGCATGATCGGGGAAGGGGGCACATCCGCCGTCTACCGCGCTGACCATCCCGCTTACGGCACTGTCGCCCTCAAGGTCCTGAAGGAGAAACTCCGTCAGGACGGTACTGCCGTTACTCGCTTCGTCCGTGAAGCGCGATACGGATCGCGCGTCACGCACCCCAATGTGGTGCGAACGATCGAGATCGGTCAGTCCACTGAAGGGTTGCATTTCCTCGCAATCGAATGGGCATCCGGCGACATTCTCGACCGTTACGCCAAGCGTAACAGCCCACTGCCTCGTGCTGAAGTCGCTGATATTGTCGTGCAGATTGCCGGCGCAGTGCAAGCAGCGCACGATGCCGGAATTGTCCATCGGGATCTGAAACCCGAAAATGTCATGTACGATCCAGCGACACACCAGGTTAAGCTGCTGGACTTTGGCATCGCCACGGAAACGGATAGTGCTCCCGAGCAGCGCCTGACACGAGCCGGGTTCTTTGTCGGAACTCTCATGTATGTGGCGCCGGAGGCACTCTCCGGTGCGCTTGTCGGACCACTCGCGGATCAATATTCGCTCGCGACCATTGCGTACTATCTCCTGACTGGTTGTCTCCCTTATGTCGCCAAGACTCCGCGAGAGATGTTCACGCAGTTGCTGTCGCAGCCACCGATCAACCTGAACAGCGCCAAGCAGGGAATTCGATTCAGCAGCACCGTCGAGCATGTCATCATGCGTGGTTTGGCTAAGGAGCCCACCAGCAGATACCCCGATGTACTGACTTTTGCCCGGGAGCTGCGAACTGGGCTCGATTCAGGCGAAGTACCCGCTGACGACGGGCTCATGACAAAGATGAAGAAGCTCTTCGGGAAATAGCTCGATCGCGGCGGTTAGTCTGAGCGTGGAGGAAGTGCCGCTCCCGTGATCGGTGAGGATCGATGCTCCCCGGCGTGGTAGTCCACCGGATTGACCGGAAGCCAGAGTGTGAACGTCGACCCGTGGCCCACTTCACTCTCGACGGTGATCTCTCCCCCCAGAAGGCGAGCAAGTCTCCGGGAGATCGAAAGCCCAAGTCCTGTTCCCCGAGTCCCCGAGTCACCTCTCGAGCCAGAATCTACCTGCTCGAATTCTTCAAAGATTCGCACCTGGTTTGATTGCGCGATACCAATTCCCGTATCCGCCACTTGTAGTGCAATCCAGGGCTTGTCCCGTGATGGTAGCCCCGGATGATCGAGGTCTCGGCTCGTCGAGGCTTGGGGATCAATCAGTCGACCTCGAACGGCGATTCCACCGGTTGACGTATACCTGACGGCGTTGCTGAGCAGGTTGTTCAAAACTTGCCGAAGATGAGTTGGGTCGGTTCGAACCTTGGGCAGCGATGTTCCGACTGCGATTGAAAAACTCAATTCGCGTTCACTAAGAAGTGGTTCAATCTCGCTGACGACGTCGAGCACAAAGGGCCGAAGCGCCAATGGTTCGGTATGCACCTCGAGGCGGCCCGCTGCCATCTTCGCAATATCCAGAACCTGATCCACGAGATGGCGTAGATGAGTAGCGGAGGCAGCGATTCGTTCCACCGGGCTGACCTGCCGAGCTGCCAAGTCTCCGTATACGCCGTCGCGCAGCAGATCCACAAAGCCAACAATGGCATTCAACGGAGTGCGAAGCTCGTGCGATACGTTTGCAAGGAACTCGCTTTTCGCTCGATTGGCACGAAGTAGCTCCGCCGACAGTCGCTCGAGTTCCGTCGATCGCTCGGATACCCGTAATGCTTGCCGACGCTCTTGAAGTACACCGGCAATCAGTGCCGTGAGCGCGACAAGTCCTATTCCCCAAAGTGCCAGTCGCAGTGGGATATCTGTCGCACGCTCTCGGACATGGACAGACCATTGCTCTCCTCCGGGAAGAGCGATCACGCTCGAGACGTCGTAGCTGAAGCTGGCTTTAACTCCTCTTGAGTTCGCATAAACGGTATCTCGCCCCGCTGTTATCGCGATCATCGAGCTTTTTTCGTGCGTCTCCCGGAGAATTCGCTGGAACACCGATGTCGGAATCATCGCGCCGACAAAACCCACTACTCGTCCTGCAATAACAACGGGCGTCAGGAGTCCCACGACCTGACTATCAGGTAGAGAATTCTCCAGATACACAACGTGAGGACGCTGAGTCTGGTAGGTAAGGTGCCTGAGCTCTGCCATTTTCTGATTCCCAACTGTGTCCAGCAGGAAGCGCTGATCCAGCGCGCGCCAGTTGGAAGTCAACCGGTATTCGTGTAGAACGAGGCCGGTCGAATCAGTGATCCAGAGTCGCCTAATTCCGCTCGCGCTATCAACGAGTGCTGCAGCTGCGGTACGAAATCGGCTTGCCTCGATCTTTGCATCGGGCTCGGCATAGAGAGCTCCAAATCCGCCAAGAGCACCGACATGACCTGCGAGAATGGCCCGAACTCGCGCGCCGGCTTCTACCGCATGTTGCGACATCTCCATTCGACGAGATGCTGAAAGTGCACGATCGATTGCATAGAGCCCTGTTACTAGCAGGATGAGAATCCCACCAAGAGCGATCGAAACGAGTCGGACGCGAATTCGCACTACGAAATAGGGAGAGGGTTTCTCCAGCCAATGTAGTCACCTGCTCCTTTCTTTGCGCCCGATCAAGCTTGACGTCTTCAAAGGCACTTCATAGGCTCTGCTACATGACGTCCAAAGCCCGATTAATTGAGCTTCTTGCAACACATTCAGCACAACGTGGAGACTTTACCCTCACATCGGGGCGTAAGTCAGACCTATATATCGATGCTCGCCTCACGACAATGAGTCCGGAGGGACTGACGACCATTGGCACGCTTGGTTTTGAGGAGCTCCAGCGCAGCGGATGGCGAGTAACTGCTGTTGGAGGTCTTACCCTGGGCGCTGACCCTGTTTCATACGCAATCAGTTATGCCAGTGCTGGTTCGAAGTCACCACTTCGTGCATTTACCGTTCGCAAACAGCCTAAGGCTCATGGCACTCAGAAGCTGATCGAGGGACCTCTCCGGCCAGGAGATCGAGTCGCTGTTATTGAGGATGTTATCACCACGGGCGGTTCGGCGCTGCAGGCTATTCAGGCACTTCAGAGTTTTGGCGCAATTGTCACAGGAATTCTTGCCCTCATCGACCGAGAGGAGGGTGGACGAGCCGCACTGGAACAAGCTGGCTTCTCCGTCATTGCCCTGACGACTGCAAGCCAGATTGCCGCACTTATGAACAAGCAGTA
>JAENWB010000020.1:0-3066 GCA_016650275.1 Nitrospiraceae bacterium
CGATCGAACATTATGAAACGAACCGGCTTCGCAAGGACGGGACCGAATTAACTGTTTCGCTGACCGTGTCGCCTGTGGTCGATCCTCAAGGAAAAATCATCGGAGCCTCAAAAATTGCGCGGAATATCACGGAGCAGAAATGCATCGAGCAGGCGCTTCGCCGCAGCGAACGGAACCTGTCAGACTTTTTCGACAACGCCAGTGTCGGCCTGCACTGGGTCGGGCCTGACGGCATTATCATAAAGGTGAACCAGACCGAGCTTGACCTGCTCGGATACAGCCTCGAGGAATATGTGGGTCATCACATCGCTGAGTTCCACGTCGATCAGTCTGTCATTCTGGATATTCTCGACCGACTGGCAGATGGTGAGACCCTGCGCGAATATCCGGCGAGAATCCGGTGCAAAGACGGTTCGATCCTCGACGTGCTCATCAATTCAAACGTCTTGTTCGAGGAGGGCAAGTTTATCCACACCCGCTGCTTTACCCGTGACGTCACCGACCGCAAACGTGCGGAGGAGGCGCTGCGCGCAAATGAGGAGCGGTTCCGCACGTTGGCCGACAATATATCGCAGTTCGCTTGGACGGCGGACCCCACGGGCTGGATCTTTTGGTACAACCGGCGCTGGTACGAGTACACCGGCACGACGTTCGAAGAGATGCAGGGTTGGGGATGGGAGAAGGTTCATCATCCCGACCATCTCGATCGAGTCGTCACAAAATGGCGGCAAGCGTATGCCACCGGCGAGCCGTGGGAAGACACATTTCCGCTGCGCGGCCTTGACGGAAATTACCGCTGGTTTCTCTCGCGAGCGCTGCCCATTCGGGATGCAGAGGGTCGAATCGTTCAGTGGTTCGGCACCAACACGGACGTGACGGAACAGCGTGAGGCTGAAGCGGCGCTAGGAGAGAGTGAGCAACGATATCGCACCACATTCGCCAATGCGGCGGTCGGTATTGCGCATGTCGGGATAGACGGGCGATGGCTGGGGGTAAACGATGCGGTCTGCCGGATCACCGGCTATGGGCGTGAAGAATTGCTGATGAAGCCCTTCGCCGAGATTACGCATCCCGACGATCTCGATCCTGAGTGGGCCAACGCGCGGAGGCTTCTTGCCGGTGAGAGCGCGACCTATTCGATGGAAAAACGCTACATCCGCAAGGAGGGGGGGCTGACTTGGATCCATTTAACCGTGTCCCTGCAGCGCGACGAAGCCGGCTCGCCGAATAATTTCATTTGTATCATCGAAGACATCACCACACGCAAGCAGGCCGAAGACGCGCTTCTGGAGCACGATCGCGCCTTGACGGCGGTCAACGAAGCCTTGAAGAAACACACAATGGCGTTGGCCGATACTAACAAGGAGCTGGAAGGATTTTCCTATTCAGTCTCGCACGACTTGCGAGCGCCGCTGCGGATCATCGACGCCTTCAGCCGCATCTTGGAAGAAGATCATGGCGCTCACTTGAACGCCGAAGCGAATCGCTGCTTGACCATCGTCCGGAAGGCAGCCGGTCAGGCAGGCGAATTGATCGACGATCTGCTGGAGTTTTCAAGGCTGGGCCGGCAGGGCATGAATTTCCATTCGGTTGAAATGGCGGACCTGGCGCGTGAGGCGGCGGACGGTCTGAAGACCGTGCACGACGGCCGACAGATTGATCTGACCATTGGGGACTTGCCCTCTTGCCAGGGAGACCGACGGTTCCTCAAACTCGTCTGGTCCAATTTACTCATGAACGCCTTCAAGTACACCAAGTATCGCGATGAGGCCAAGATCGAAGTCGGGTGGATGCCGAACGACGCGAGTGCAGAGGCGGTGACCTACTACGTCAAAGACAACGGCGTCGGGTTCGATATGAAATATGCGCACAAGTTGTTTGGGGTGTTTCAACGGTTGCATCAGAAAGAAGATTTCGAAGGGACCGGCGTCGGGTTGGCCATCGTCCAGCGCATCGTCCAGCGCCATGGAGGGCAGGTATGGGGTGAAGGTAAGGTCGACAGCGGCGCGACATTCTCTTTTTCCGTACGAAAGGCCATGGCATGATAAACGGGACGGAGATTTTATTGGTCGAAGATAATCCCGAAGATGTGGAAATCACGTTGCGGGCGTTTCAGAGCTATCATATAGCGAACAAGATCCATGTGGTGCGTGACGGCGAGGAGGCGTTGGAATGCCTGTTCAGCACAGGGCGATACGCCGAGCGGTCACTCTGCTCGAATACCCGGTTGATTCTGCTCGACCTCAAACTCCCAAAAGTGGACGGCATTGAGGTCTTGCAACGGTGCAAATCTGACCCGCGCACTAAGAACATTCCTGTCGTGGTTCTCACGTCTTCCAGGGAAGAGCGTGATCTGATCGACAGTTACAATCTCGGTGTGAATAGCTATGTGGTCAAGCCGGTCGATTTTCGCCAATTCACCGAGGCGATTCGGCAACTTGGTCTGTATTGGCTGTTGATGAATCAGCTTCCGTCAGAAATGTCGAAGTGAATATGTCGACAAACCTGGACGAACACATGGCTGAATTACATATCTTACTTGTCGAAGACGATCCGTTGGATGCCGAATTGATCATTCGGGAACTGCGGAAATCCGGCTACCACCCTCGGTGGCAACGGGTCGATACGCAGGCGGAATTCGTGAACTGCGTGGCCCAGGATCCGCCGGACGTCATTATTTCAGACCATGCCATGCCCCAGTTCAGTTCGATCGGGGCGTTGCAGTGTTTACACGAAAGCCGGCTGACGATTCCCTTTATCGTCGTGTCGCATGCCATCGGGGAAGAGGAGGCAGTGGAGCTGATGCGCAAGGGCGCGGCCGACTATCTTCTCAAGAACCGGTTGGCCCGCTTGGGCGAGGCGGTGCGCCATGGGTTGGAAGAACAGCGGTTACGCTCTAAATTCGCAGAAGCGCAGCAAAAACTCTGGCTTCTCAACCAGGAATTGGAGGATCGGATCGTTGAGAGAACCACCGAACTCGAGGTCGCGAATCGCACACTGGCTCGCGAACTCTCCGAACGCATGCAGATTGAAGAGAGGCTTCGCCAGTTGGCCGTCACGCTCGAA
>JAENWB010000021.1:0-3959 GCA_016650275.1 Nitrospiraceae bacterium
GCGTCAGACTGGCGCGGGGTTTACCTGCCTGGTTGATGATCGTCAAACCTGTCGTCGTCAGGGGAAACCGCGCCCCGACCTGAGCCGTCACGACCGTGGGATTGAGTAAATACGTGGCTGACCACCCGCCCATGACACCGAACAACGCCGCAATGGCCATCAAGCCAAATTCTCGTCGTATCATGATCCCCTCCTAAAATAGGCCACTTGAGTTCTCGCTCCACATACAACACGACAGGCCCTGACGGGCGACGGTCGGGCGCACCCGCCGCGGTATCCGCCTGAACTCGTGGCCCTCTGCATAAGTCAAAGTTGTTATCCTGTCCCCCGCCCAGTTCACTTCGGCGGATCTTCATGATCTACTCCTCTGAGCACCTCATTCTCCAGAGCTTCCGCCCCGACGAGATAGCCTACGCAACCCAGCAGGACTTGTCTCCGTTGCTGAAGCGATTTTTTAAAACGATCCCGAACGCCCGCTTGCTGAGCCGATTCCGGCAAATTCACCATCGCTTCCGCTTCTCCAAGCATCGCATACTTATAGGACTCCAACCACCTGCCATTCTGACAGTTAAGATTGAGGAGCAGCAATTCGGTTTCGGTATCGAATGCGCTCAGTGCTTCGCTCACGGTGCCGTCTTGCATTAATACTTCCAACTTCTGAATTTGCTGTTCGAGTCGGTACGTCCGGCTGATCGGTGCGAACGACGCGTTGGTGTTGGGCATGTTCCGTCCTCCCTTGTTATGGAACAATTGTTTCCTGGTAGTGACTCAGATCTTGGTCGCATGTGCATGGTCACATCTTAAACGTCTGGCCTGCCAGAACTAGGTAATGTCCTAGCAATAAGCGCGGGTCCCTACTAAACTCTACACTTGGTCGACTATGGCTCTCGGATTCTTCTAGTGCCAGGATGCGTTGTGAAGAGCACATGAAGAAGATGTTCTGGGTTGAGGCGAAAGGTGTCACGAATCTTTCCGAGCCTACCATCAACAGCCATCTGTAGTTTGAGCAATAGTGCACATGTTCAAGGGCTTCCCAACTTTGACACCTTTCCACGGACAGCCCGACGGTTGACATGGCGGTGATACTCTGACGCCGGCCGGGCACCGATCCGACCGGCGGCTGTGCTTAGTTCCCCAGGTTGTTCCATAAACCGGATCGGCCCGAACGCCCTACTCGTCCGCGTCGGGATCGCGCGCTAGATAGGCGCATTAGGGATCTGGTGAAGCTTGCTCACGAGCTGAAGAAAAAGAATGCGGGGACTTAGGAAGAATTGAAGGTCGTTCGACAACGACTGGGGAGAAGGACGATGGAAATCGACGCGTTGCTAGGCGCGCTGCCGTGGCTTCTGCGGTGTCAGACTTGGTTGGGCGCGTACCGCGCCGATCGAGGCCAGACTCAAGGGTACACTGAATCGCAGCTTCACCAATTCACGCACGATCTGCCGCATCCACAATCGACATAGAATCCGTACTGCCTGGAGTTCTTGCCGTTGACCCAGCGAAACACCTGCGCGCTTGCGGGACCGTTACGATACATGGACGTCCCGTCCGGGCGTGACGCTAGAGCCCTGAGGCCGTTGCCGCGGCCGCGCGCGGCCCTGCACCAGCCATAGGTCGTGCTACGGTGAAAGCCGTAGTTGGCGATCTCCGACATTCAGGCGGTCGCCCGATATGTGCGAATGGGCTCCACGATCCTATGATCCCGTGTCCGTCCGTCTCGCGTCGTGGCGGAACGGAGCATCGCCCAACATGCTGACCCATGAGTAAACTCCCACGTACCCGCTCGTCTCGTTCCTCGCCTAGAAACTCTCGCCAAAGGGAACTAGAAAGTTTCAACGAAGTGATCAATATTGCTCAGCTAGCAACACTCAGAAAATGGCAAAGTGACAGATAATGGTATGCACATCTAACCGAGGAGGCTTCCCTATGGTACCCATTCCCAAAATCGTCAGTGTCCTGTCGTGCGGGTTCGTGCTGTGCCTGGGCTTGTCCAACGCGGCACAGGCAGAGCATTCGCCTTCGCCATCAAACGTTATGAAGACTAATAAGATAACGGATCAGCGAGGTTTTCAATCTGATGACGACCTGCAACAGCACGGGGTAAGGAAAAGTAATAATGCAGAGGGCGCCAAGACGGTCGAGGGCGAACTGCTCCGCGTCAAAGACGGGAACTATTTCGTTGGAATGAAGGACGGGAAGGAAATCCGTTTGCACACAGATAAAACGACCCAGATGATGGGAGAAATCCAGAAGGGTGATCGCGTTGAGGCGACGGTGAACGAGCAGAATCACGCGCTGTCGATTCGTTCGGCCCGAGGAACTGCTGCCGGTAACGGAAATGAAACCGGCCGCGATTCGCTCCACGAAACAGATGCCGATCACGAGAAATGACCCCGGCCGTACGACTGACTCCCCTCTCGAATCAGGCACGAGGGCTGACTGGGATGGTAGCACGTAGGTGTCTCAGTGGGAATCAAGGGATGAAGGAAAGTGAGTGAGTGATCCAACCACATTATTCAATTTATTAAAGGAGCGCGTCATGCACACAGGAAACACACCAGGGAAGGTACTCGCCGGAATCGTCCTTGCAGGAGCATTGGGTTTGGGGCTGTCACTGCCGAGCCAGGCGGCAGGTCAGACGATAGCCCCCAATGATCCCCATTACATCGACAACAAGGCCGACTTTCGATTGAAACAAGCTGTCAAATGGGAGCTAGCACTAAGTCCTTATGTCGACGCCGATTTCATTCACGTCACGGTTAGAGATGGCGTGGTCACGCTCAGAGGGTCAGTCGAGGATCAAAGTGCCGTAAAGGCTGCGACTGAAAACGCGAAGGAAGCCGGGGCCAAGAAAGTCATCAACAAGCTGACAACTGAAGAGGGTAAGTGAAGACGTGAGGCGCACCTGATGGCGGGAGCTCGCGAGGAGTGCCAAGGACGTTATGAGGATGTCCCCCGGAGAATAGCCGCGTTCCACGCTCACACTGTATTCGTATTCCCGAGGCGCGATGGGGATTTCCGGCTCATCCCGTTCAGCGCGGCGGCTTGGCCACATCGATGACGTGGTTGTCGGAGTCGATCAAGATCGTGAGACGTTCTCCCTTCTTGAATGCGCTGACCCGTTCCTTGATGAACGGTCGCAAAGGGTAGGTCCACTTCTTTCCCCCGGAAGTCTCGATGGTGATCATATTGTTCTCCGACGGATCGAATACGATGCCCTCGATGCGTGTATGTGCGGACATGGGATTAGACATGCGCCGGTATTCCTGCGAGGCCTGGTCCACCGTTTCTGCGCTCCCAAAGGTGACGTCCACAATCTTGCTGGTTTCATCTGCCAGAAAGACAGCGTCCACTCCTACCGGCATCGAGGCCATCTTGCTGCGCGCCGATGGTCTCACGGGATAGGTCACCGTCTTCCCGTTGCTCGTCTTAATGACGGCGTGTTCTTGGCCGACCGGCATCTGTCCCTGGATAACTCCTCGGATCACCTGATGATGCCCTTCCACATGCCCGAGGGGATGAAAATCAACCAGGCTGTGCTGCGCGTTGAAGACCATCTTGATCTTGTCTCCTTTGTTGATCTGCATGCCCTTTTCTCTGGCCTGGCTCAACGGGAGGTAACGGGGTTGCAGGGACTCCGGATAATCCACTTCGATTTGATCGCCCGCGATCCTTTCCACCGTTCCAATGACGATACGATCGCCTGACAAGAGGACCTGTTTGTTCGACTGTTTGACTGGGGAGAAATCCTTCATCGCCCGGTCCGTTCCCAGGGTCGTTGTGGTCGGCATCGTCGTGCGGGATGTCTCTCGACCCTGGTCTGGTGAGCCTCCATTCAACGACCCGCTGCAGGCGACCGTCATCGAGAGCAGAGCCCCGAAACAGATTGGCCCAAATATCCTCGTCATCACGTGTGGCATGGCTTGCACCTCCTCATTTTGAAGATCCATCGTCTACCA
>JAENWB010000022.1:0-13319 GCA_016650275.1 Nitrospiraceae bacterium
ACCACGAGCATGAGCCGTAAAGGTACCTGCTGGGACAATGCCTGTGTCGAAAGCTTTTTCGGTACACTCACGCGCGAGCTCGTGTACCATCGGCACTACGCGACCCGTGAAGACGCGACCCAGGACATCTTCGAATATATCGAGGTGTTCTATAATCGGCAGCGCCGGCACTCGACCCTTGGCTATCACTCCCCGGCCGAGTACGAAGCGAGGACGACGGTGGCTTAACCCGGTGTCCACGGAATTGGGGGAAGGTCATCTTCAGCGTACGGGACAACTTGAGAATCATACTCAGCGTTGGAGACCTCAGCCCTTTCTCAAGCTTACTGCTGTAGGTTCGATACAACACCTCGCCCAGGTGTGTCAAAATGCTTGGAATGTTGAAAAATCCTGCGCAGTTTTAGAGAGGGTGGGAACGTCCATCCCTGGCGCTTGATTATTAACCCCACCCCCGCCCTTTCAAAACAGGTGTTATTCCAGTGTTAGCGAGAGCGAGAAAATGGAAGGGATTGACCCTGAATGAACCAGACTCCGACAAGCTAGCTAAGACCTGAAACCGCTGTGCTGACGCGGGGATTGCCCAAGCCTTCAATGACCTAGGCAATCAACTTAGTTAGAAATTTAAGTCCCTTGCGTCTGCCAATTTCGCTACTCCGGCAGCAGGAGCCGCAGTGGCGGGACTCTAGCATCGGGGTCTAGGTCGGTCAAGGTCGGCGTCGTAGGCAGGCGCAAACAGCCGAGGCCGCATTGTACATGAGCGCTTCTGCTGCACTCGCAAGCTTTCTGGCGAGAGGCACGGGGCCAGAGGCTAGGGGCGATCAGAAGGAATGTCTTTCCTCTTGCCCCTTGCCCCTCGCCTGACTTCTATGCGCTTGCGCCACAGGTCTGATCGCTGTGCACATCGATCCATCTACACCGCTTCGATCCGCGGTCTCTGATCGTCCTCGTGGATGAGAGACTTACTGCGATCCATCACTTCTTTCACGCCGGATTGGACCGTCCGACTCCATCGAGTCGCTTGCAATTGAGCCTTTTTCGCATAGCGACCGACATCACGCCGGGTTGCTGCCCCCTCTTGCGGCGCGAAGAGTAATCCAATCCCCGCTCCGATCACCGCCCCACCCGCCACCAACGCTGCGATCTTCGCTGCCTGACGTCCCTGGTCTGACATGGTGAACCTCCTTGACACGGTTGAATGAAGAAAGCGATTGCTGCACTCTGTACGCTCATGCTCTATTCCTTCGCAGTAAACGTGCCAGAGGTGAAACCTCGAAAATCTCCCATGATTCGTCGCAGTACTGTTCCTACGATATTGAGCGGTGAATTTTCAGTTGTGTTTTCCTCACAGGTCACGACACAGGCGTGACAGAAAACCAACATACGAAAGTGGTAGACCTCTCCAACTGGCTCTGATCAAGGGTCAGAATTGATTGTCCGTGGGGGCTTTCGCATGCTTGCAATGGTTGAGACCCTCACCTATTATTCCCCAACACGCCACATGAGGCACTAATGACCTGGTTGCGCGCGATCCCCTATCCCAACATCAGCCCGGTTTTTTTTGAGTTGGGGCCCCTGCAGTTTCGCTGGTACGGTCTGATGTATCTGATCGGACTGGCGGGCGCCTATTTCCTGATCATACGTCGAGTGGAGTCGAGGGGCCTCTCCATGACCAGGGACCAGGTATACAATATGGTCGTGTGGGCTGCGTTCGGGGTGTTTATCGGAGGACGACTCGGCTATACGCTCTTCTATAACTTTTCCTACTATGTGCAGCATCCGGCCAATATCCTGGCGGTCTGGGAAGGGGGGATGTCGTTCCACGGCGGCCTGCTCGGCGTCATCGTCGCCTTATTTTGGTTCAGCCAACGGCAGGGTATTCCCGCCTACCAGGTCGCAGACCTGGCCGCCGCCGCCACGCCGATCGGGTTAGGATTCGGGCGACTCGGGAATTTCATCAATGGGGAGTTGTATGGCCGAGCCACCGATGTCGACTGGTGTATGGTATTTCCGAATGGGGGGCCTGCCTGCCGCCATCCCTCACAACTGTATGAGGCAGGGCTTGAGGGTGTATTCTTATTCACTCTGTTGTGGGTCGTCGCGAAAACCATGCCACCACCCGGTACAATCATCTGGAGTTTTGTCACCGGCTATGGAGTCAGTCGGATAGTCGTAGAATTCTTTCGCGAACCAGATGCCCAACTTGGTTTTATCCTTGGATCCTTCTCCATGGGCCAACTCCTCTCCTTCCCTATGGTTGTGGTGGGAGTTATCATGCTCGCGTTTGGCTATCAGCGACGAGCGTTGATGCAGGCTAAATCATAGGTACTTACTCAGGTAGCTAGGCTGAAGGCATTTAGGGGTCGGACTGCTTGAACCCAAGGTTGTAGAAACCAATTTCAGCCGTCAGCCTAAACACCTGAGGAGTTCCAATCTTAGTACGGCATCTCCTCGTCATCTAACCCTATATGGTGTCCGAGTTCATGGACCACCGTGTCGCGAACCTCGTGAATGACTTCCGCCTTTGTCCGGCAGAGACGCAGAATGGGACCTCGATAGATGGCGATACGGGCGGGCAGCTCACCAGCAGGCTGGAAGAACGACGTTTCATCGATCGGGAGGCCTTGATACAGTCCCAGCAGATCGTCTTCTGATTCCAATCCAAGATCCTGCAGGATATCAGCCGAAGGCTCCTCTTCGACCACGATGGAGACCTCATCGGCGAGCGTCGCGAAACGGGCCGGCAGTCCGGCGAGTGCCTCTTGGATCCAGGCGTCGAATTCTTCCGGCGAGATAGTCATTGGAGGTTTATCTGGTTTCTCTGGTTTGTTTTGTTTATCTGGTTGATTTGGTTCATCTGATTAGTTTCGTTCAACCAAACAAACGAGACAAACCAAACAAACCAAATAACGGCCTGCTAGACATCAACGGCGACACCCGGCCTTAAAAAGATAAACTGGAACGAGACAGACGGCAATCCCAAAGAAGCCGCGACGGCTCTCGAATAAATCTCCCCTTGGGATCGATAGTGATCCACCCTGGCCTGTACGTCCTCAGCCGCCACATCATCCGTCTTATAGTCGGCAATCCAGATCCGGTCGTCAAACTGGTAAATGAGGTCAATCACCCCTTCCATCATCTGTTCCTCTCCCAAGGGCATGACGAACGGGACTTCTCGCCCGAGCACCGTCGCACATTGCAGCATTTTGTACGGCTCGGAGGAAAAGAAGTTTTCGAAGAGCGCGGTGAGATCCTCGGTGACGTCACCCGCCAGTTGTGGGTGATCCTGTGTCACATGGCGACGACAGGCTTGCTCGATGACGGTACTGATATCAGAGCGAGGCCTGGTGAAGTCCCATTGTTCGAGCACCGCATGGGCACAGACTCCAACCAGCCGAGCAAGATCGGTGTCACGCCCTGTCACAGTGCAAGCGAAAACGGCCTCAGATCTTCTTCCTGCGAGGATCGAAGGGGTTAGCCGTCGCGGCGTCGTTCGACGTTGTTCCCACATAACCTGCCGCGCACGGCGACGAATGAGAATGGGGCCAAGGGCCAGTCTAGGGACTATCGTGGATAAGGGTTCCTGTCTGCGCCGTCTCACTGCCACCGTAGCCGGCGTGGTGACACGCGTGAGTCGGCTTGTTCCGATGCAGATTTCTTCAGCCGTCGAGGGGGCCGCCTCGACGGCAATCGCTTCTTCGAGCAGAGAGAGGACGGTGTCATGCCCTAGTTTGGTGGTCTGCCCGCCGGATAAGATCAGCAGATCGCGCGCCCTGGTCATGCCGACATACAAGAGTCGCCGCTGTTCTGCCTCCTCCCGCGCCGCCATTTTCATGTCCACGAGCACAGCTCCGAGATTCGTGCGGCTTCCCATCTGCAGGCTATAACACTGGCTCGACCAATCATGATGGATGGACGGCCCCTTGCGAGAATTCTTGGACCCCTGGTGCAGGCCGGGAAGAATAACCACAGGAAATTCCAATCCTTTGGCCTTGTGGATTGTCAGCACGCGGACGGCGTCCAGTGATTCCTCGGCCAGGGCGCTTTCTGCCTCATCCGGCTGTTCCGATACCCTGGTCATCATTAGGTTAACGAACCCGGTCAAAGTGAGATGGGGGCGATCAGCGAGTGTTTCGGCCATATCCCGTGTTTTCCGCAGATTGGCCACCGCTTGCTCGCCATGGAGCGACGCGGCGGCTAATTCCAGGACGGGCAATCGTTCGAAGATCAGATCGATGGCGTCAGGCACAGGTCTCAAGGGAGCGAGCTGGTGCAACTCGACCAGGCGATCATAGAGCCGCCTCACCATTCCTGCCTGTGGATGGTTCCAGGCAGACAGCCGTTCCCGTTGCTGATAGTCCAGCCCCTCTCTCTGCTGGAGGGCCAGCAGAGCCCGGTCCGTCATGCCGCCCAGGGGTGACCGCAAGATTCCGACCAGCGCAATCGTATCGTGGGGGTTGTCGATGACCCGCAGGAGGTTGACCAAATCGATAATTTCCTGCCGACGATAAAAATGCTTTTCCCCGTCAGTGATATAGGCGATGTCGTAGCGACGAAGGGCATCGAGATAGACCTGTGCCTGGGTCAACTTTCTGAAGATCAAGGCAATGTGGCCAGGTTGGAGAGGACCTTCGCGTCGATCACGATCCATGATTGTCGTGCCGGCAAGGAGCTTCTCCTTCACCCAGTGCGCCAGCGCCTCCGCCTCCGCCCGAGTGGCCGCCTGTACATCGAACTCCTCATCGTCCTCTCCCGGGGTGACGAGGCGAAGCTGAACCCCTGAGACCGAGACTTCCGGTTGGCGTTGAGGCCTGGCTGCCAGCCGTTCATTGGCCGGCTGAACATGTTCTGTTGGCAGGAAGAGGCGGTCAAAGACATTGTTGACGACGTCGAGCACGGTCCCATCGCTGCGAAAGTTCGTCACCAAAGAATAGACGCCTCCCCCACCCGCTCGAATTTTCTCCACCACCCGTTCGAAGGCTTCAATGTCGGCTCGTCGGAAAGCATAGATTGATTGCTTGGGGTCCCCCACGATAAACAATTTGCCCGGCTCCAAGTCAACATCATGCCACAGGGTCTGATGGCTGCCCGCCCGTTCACCGAGGTAGAGGATAATCTCGTACTGCACCGGATCGGTGTCCTGAAACTCATCGACCAGGATCGCCCGATAGGTCTGTTTAATACTGGCTCGGACGGCGGGATGGTTGCGCAAGAGAGTTTTAGCTCGTGCCAATAACCCATCGAATGCGATCCACCCAGAGGTGAGAAATCCATGCTGTACCTGCTCGAGAAAGGGTCGTACAAGCGTCGCCACGTCTTGAAAGTATGACTGGTCAACTGTGAGAAGCTGTTGGGCGAGCCCGATGATGGAGGCCGCCTCGCGAAACGCAACCTCATTCCATCCGGCAGGGGCCTTTCCCAGATCTTTTTCCAGTACGGCCCGTTCATCCTGAGCTAAGTGCGCAAGCCCTGGCGGGCCATTTTCCAACAAGAGTGCCAGCGCCTGTACCGCGGCGGCAAGCATCTGCTCCGCTTTACGCCGTTTCGGACGATCTTGAGCTGCAAGGAGCGTAATAGCACAACCATGCCTGGCTGCGATCCAGTCTCGCAAGGTTCCCTCCAAGGAGCTGGTACGGCACTGCCGTTCCAACTCATCGAGGTCCACGAAATCCCCGGCGAGGGCAGCGGTAAACTGCCGGAGATCGTCGAGAGTGGTCCCGGCCAGGACTCGTCGCCATCGGCCATGCTGTGGCCCGCTCGATCCAAGCTCATCGTCCAACCAACGGTCCCAAGACGAGTGAAACAATTCCTTGAAACGTGATCCGTCATCCTCTTGAAATAATGGATCAATCTCTGACTCAAGCGGATGGAGCCGCAGGAGATGTGCGGCAAAACTATGCAACGTGCCGATCTGGGCTTTTTCCATCTGCTCAAGCGCAGTCCCGGCCCGCTCTCTCACTTGTTCTGCTGAGAGATGGTAGCGGGCCCGGAATGTGGCGATCAGGTCATCGGCCTGTTCGGTCAGGCGAATGAGTTGCGCACGAAGTCGCTGCTTCATTTCAGTGGCCGCTTTGTTGGTAAAGGTGAGGGCCACGATCTCTGTGATGGCCAAGGGGTTCGGCTCTCTCAGAAGGAGGTTGAGGATGCGATTGACGAGGATCGTGGTCTTGCCGGTTCCAGCTCCCGCGACCACCACGACATTGCGGTCCCAGGTGGTCTCCGCCTGGAGGCGATCCTGGGAATCCGAAAGTGTCAGGACATCACTCATCGCGTACTTTCTGTTTTCTTAACCGGCGTAAGACTCGGGCCTGGGGCGACCGGTATGAGCGCCACCAAGCCATGGCGTCGTGGCGTCGGCAGGCACCGGAAAATTCGCAGTAGTCGCAATAGCCGTCGGGAAGAATAAAAAATTCTCTGTTCGCGATGCCTTGGAGCAATGTGGAGAGCGTCTGTCGGATCATGTCGCCGGTGTGGCCGATCCAGAGGCCGGCGTCAAACGTTGAACGAGAGATCGGCTGTTTCCACTGCGGAGCCAGGAAGAGCAATTGGACATCGGTCGCGGCCGGCAGCGAGGGCAGCGTCATACGGGCATAGAGTGGTGGTTGCAGTCGAAATCCGCGCACGGCCGACAGAGCAAGGTTACGATCCACGGCGGTGACCTCATTCCACTGTTTAAATTTATAGTCCACGATACGGAGCGCAGGAGGGTCAGTGCGATAATCGACACGGTCTAAGGTGCCATGGATCTTCAAGGAAACCGGTGACGCATCAGACTCCAGCGGTATGGTTCCTTGGGCAGCTGCCTCAAACGCAATAGGGCGAAATCCGGTTGCCTGATACTCCGCCTGGTCGGAAGAGACGGCGGCCGTGACCAACGATGTGGCCTGTTCTCGTGCCAAGGTCCAGAGCAGGGCATGACCAGTCCCCTGGCTTGCAGCATGGGCGGCAAACGTATCGGTCACTGCCGCATTCACCGTGGTTTGTACAGTGGCCTCGGTGAGCGAGCCATCCGGCCACCGGAGCTGCACCAACCTTTCGTAGCTCACACGAAGTGATTCGTGAACAAGGGTTCCGAGCGTTAAGGGAGGTAGATGGTCGTGAAGGAATCGGCGCACAGGCTCCAGCCGAAGGACTTTTTCTGCAAAATACTGAAAGGGACAGGTCGCATACCGTTCCAATGCGGTTGGCGAGAAGCTCCGTTCTGTGGCAGTGGGTAAGGCCGGAGGCTGTGTTCCGACCATGCCGTCGAACGGACCAAGCTCGGGGGATTCTCGCTCGATGGTGTTCAGGGTGGCGAGGCCCTGTTCAAAGAGGGGACAGTCTCGCCCCATCGCATCGAGTACGGGTAACGCATCGTGGCCCTGCAACAGGCAGCCCAAGGCCAATTCCTCGCCCGGTAACAGGTCTTGGATCGATGGCTGTTCGCTGATTCGTTGTGTCAGCCGCCGCGGAACCGCCTCTTCCGGCTTCCCGACGAATCGTGGATCGCGCAGCGCCATGGCGATGAAGCCGGAGGGCGCCATGACTCGTCCTGTTTCGTCGGCTCGCTGGTACGACAGATACAGCCGATTGGTTGCCGAACGGCTGAGGAGTTCAAACAACAGGAGTTCTTCTTCATGTCCGGCTAGTTTCTCATCGATCTTGTAGCCCAGGGTTGATTCCAGTACGACGCGTTGACGATCACGAAGAAAGGGGTCTTCGCGCACGAAGCGCGGAAAGATTTTCTCGTTCATGCCAAGAACAAAGAGCGCTCGAACCGTCCTGCCGCGGGCCGTCATGGCGTCCAGCACCTGAACACCCTGGTGGCTGCCCGCTTCGATTGGGATGCTCGTCTCGCCCAATACCCGCCGGAACAATTCGACCCATTCTTCCCATGAAAGGTCCCCTCCCAGCGGGTCCAGCCGCTGCAGACGGGCCAGCGAAGATCGGATCAGCGAGCCAACCTTGGTGAGATCGATCGGCTCGGGTGACTCGCTCAATGGTATGTCGAACAGGTCGGGCATATGAACATGGGATTGCACCAGCGTGAGAAATGCTTCGGTCAGGGTTCCGATCGATCCTTGCGCAGGGAGAGCTCGGCAATCGTGAATCAATCGCGACACGAGCTCCCACAAGTACGTCAGCTGAGAGGTCTCGCGCGTCCCGACTATTGCCCGATCATCTTCGTCAGGCCCCGTTCCTGCATCGCGAAGAATCGACGAACTGGCTGGCTCACCCAGACGCCTCCATTCCGATTCCCCTTTCGTAATACCCAAGGTGTAGACGAGGGAGCGCCAGATATCAGGCCGGAAATTCTCTCGGGCGTCGCCGGCGACCTTTGCGTGATAGAAGGGCGACGTGACCACATCCAGCATGGCATCACGGTCGAAATCATTGAGGGGGAGCGACGCGAGGCGCAAGAGGGTTTTGACCAGGGGTTCGCGCGACAGTGGCTGACCGGCCGTTGACGTGAAGGGCACCAGATACTGATCGAACACCGATTGTAGCCGAGCCTGATAGGGTTCCAGTGTGCGAGCCACCACCCCGATCTCGTCCAAACGATAGCCGTTCACCTCGATCAACATCAGGATTTCACGGCAGACCGTCGCCAACTCCTCTTCGACCCCGATTACGTTCGTGACGGAGAGTTCGACCAGCTCCGATGTTGCGGTTCGGTCCCCTTCCCCACTCCGATCCTCATGGGTTTCTGCCAGCGGGAGAAGATGCCGCTCAAAAAATTGGCGGGCAAAGAGAAAAGCCGGGAAATTCTGTAGCGGAAAGTACAATGTGGTCGGCGCAACACGGATCACCGATCCAAAGAACGAGAGTTGGACCTGCGAGAGGTCGTAGAAACCATAGTAGAACAGGCGGTGCAGCCCCTTAAGAAACGAGGAACTTGAGAGATCCCCGCCAAGCGAGGCCGCCAGGTCATCCGGGGAACCGACCCCGAGCGACCGGCCTGCTTCCATGATGGCCGCGTGCAGGGTGAACATGGAACGGAGCCAGGTTTGGTCCTCCTCCTCGAACACCTCTTCCGTGAGGGCCTTCAACGCTGTCGTTGGCGTGACCACCGCATCCTTTAAATCGCGCACCGTCGCCCACAGGCCTTTCCAGGTTCCTGGTGAGGCAGGCAGGCGCGTGAGCGGTTCAAGCCCTGGAAGATTGCGCCGAACCACCTGCTGCACCAATTGTTCGAAAAAGAAATCGTCGACCAGCTGCAGAGGCGGTTCCGGACTGGTCTCGGGAACCACCGCGAGCTCATCACGCAGGCGAATGGCCAACTGGTGGAACGTCAGGAAATGGATATTGAGGAAGGCGCGGGGCTCGTGACGCGTGAGTAACTGTTTCAGTTGCTCGACCAGGGAGGCCGAGGGGACAATGACGGCGAGCGGAGCAAGGGGATCGTCGGTCTTACAGGACCGAATGTCCTCGACCAGGGCACGATCAAGAGTTGGATGAAAAGGCCCGGTGACGATGCGAAGCATCTAGGATCGAATGCTGAATGTTAAATGATGAATGTTGGGTGACAGACAATTCACCATTCAAAATTCATAATTAGACATTGCCTCGGCTAGCCAGTTTCCGGCCCCAACAGCTCGCCATTACAATCTACACAGCACCAGCCGCCATCGATAAATCCCATCGGATCGCCGCACATGGGGCAATCCGGTGGAGGTCCCTTGTCGATGACAGGGAGCTCAGGTAGTTCAAAGTCGTCGTCGTCGGCCATGGAGCGGTTCTTCCCCTACTCGCGTGGTTTCATTTTGAGCAACAAGGCCTTCTCGGCGCTTTCCCGACTCGGAACGCCGACGAACGTCAGTCGTCCATCGATGATCGTGGCAGGCACGGCCCTGACCGCATGCCGGTCGGCGAGGCTCCGTCCATCCTCTGTGGTGATATCCACCTCGCGATAACTGAAGCTATATTTCACCCGCAACTGTTTCCAAACACTCTTCGCAGAGGGGCAGGCCCCACAGCTCGGCGAAACTAAAAGCAAAATGTTCGGCACCGACTCCCTCCAACAACTGCACAATCTTAACACCGGGGCGAATGGGGCGGCAAGCGAGGGATGGCGCTGGTCTTGCAAACTGACCGTCACCGTGCTAGCGTGCCAAGGCTGTAGCACTCAGGAAACGGTCTCCTTCTCGTATAATCTCGTACGGGGAGGAACAGTATCAAATTCATATCGACGTCACGGACGTCGCTCGACTTGAGAATAAGGGGGTCAACCCCCCTCGCCTGCGTCAGCAGGCGCTCTGCAAGTCTTGAGGGGAGGTGAAGGCATGGGAGTGGTTTCGATCAAGGAACTGTTAGAAGCCGGTGTCCATTTCGGGCACCAGACGAATCGGTGGAACCCGAAGATGAAGAAATTCCTCTTTGGAGAACGCAACGGCATCTACATCATCGACCTTCAGCAAACACTGACACGGATCGAGCAAGCCTATGCCTTCGTCCGCGACACCGTTGCCGCAGGCCAATCGGTCCTGTTTGTCGGGACCAAGCGGCAGGCCGCTGAGATCCTCCAAGAAGAAGCCTTGCGCGCCAACATGTTCTTCGTCAACCAACGCTGGCTTGGCGGGATGCTGACAAACTTTCAGACCATCCGGAAGAGTATCGATAAAATGAAAAAGCTGGAGGCCAAGCTGGCAGATCCCAGCCAATACGGGCTGAAGAAAAAAGAAATCATGAAGATGCAGAAGGAGATCGTCAAGCTCCAGAAGTATCTGAGCGGCATCAAGGACATGCGCGGCGTTCCAGGAGCCGTCTTCGTACTCGACACGCGCATCGAGCACATTGCCGTGCAGGAAGCGAACCGGTTGGAGATCCCCGTGATCGCGATCCTGGACTCGAACTGCGATCCAGACCACATCACCTATCCGATCCCTGGAAACGACGATGCTATTCGCTCCATCAAGCTGATCACATCTCGCATTGCCGACGCCTGCATTGAAGGCGCCCATTTGCGGACACAGCGCGAAGAAGCGGAATTCAAACCTGTTCCTGCAGCGGGAGACAAGGCCGCGGCCATCAGCTTCGCGAGCGCACCGGCTTCATAACGCCCAGCATCGTAGGCATCAACGACTACACTCACTGTCTACCGAGAAGGACTGTCACGTATGGCTGGAACAAGTCAGCTTGTCAAAGAACTGAGAGAGAAAACAGGAGCCGGCATCCTCGACTGCCAGAAAGCGCTCATCGAGAATGGCAGCGATATGGAGAAAGCCATCGATTATCTGCGTCAAAAAGGTTTGGTCGCCGCACTCAAAAAATCAGGCCGCGAGACCAACCAAGGTCTCATCCACGCCTATATCCACATGGGTGGAAAAATCGGTGTGCTCATCGAAGTTAACTGTGAAACCGACTTCGTCGCCCGGAATGAAGAGTTTAAGTCGTTCGTCAACGACCTGGCCCTCCAGGTCGCTGCCGGAAAACCCTCCTACGTCAAACGGGAGGATGTTCCCGCCTCGCTCATCGAGAAGGAACGCACGATTTATGAGGGGCAGGCCAAAGAAATGGGCAAACCCACTGCCGCATGGCCGAAGATCGTCGAAGGTAAGTTGGAAAAATTTTTCCAGGAGAGCTGTCTGATTGAGCAGGCGTTCGTCAAGGACCCGGCCGTCACGATTCATGACCTCCTCGCACTGAAGATTTCTAAAATCGGCGAGAACATGAAAATCCGCCGCTTCACCCGGTACCAATTAGGCGAAGCATGAGCTCTGCCACCTATCGGCGCATCCTCCTGAAAGTGAGCGGAGAGATGTTGGCCGGTGAGCAGGGTAACGGCATCCAACCTTCCATCCTTGAAGGCCTCGCCTCAGAAATCGCCTCCGTCGTGGCTCTCGACATCGAAGTCGCCGTGGTCATCGGCGGCGGCAATATCTTCCGCGGTATTGCTGCTAGCGCGTCTGGTATGGAACGCGCCTCCGCCGACTACATGGGGATGCTTGCGACGGTGCTCAATGCCTTGGCTCTGCAAAATGCGCTTGAGCGCACCGGCATTATGACGCGGGTCCAGTCCGCGATCGAAATGCGCCAACTGGCGGAGGGGTATATCCGCCGACGAGCCATTCGCCATCTTGAGAAAAAACGCGTGGTTATCTTTGCTGGCGGCACTGGGAATCCCTACTTCTCAACCGATACCGCGGCGGCACTCAGGGCGATGGAGATCGGGGCCCAAGTCATCATGAAAGGGACCAAGGTCGACGGCATCTACGACGCTGATCCCGTGAAGAACCCCTCTGCCAAGAAATATCAGACGATCTCCTTTCTCTCGATTTTGAATCAGAATTTGAAAGTGATGGATGCCACGGCCATTAGCCTCTGTATGGACAACAACCTTCCGCTCATCGTGTTCAACCTGAAGGAACAAGGCAACTTCAAACGCGTCGCCATGGGCGAAGCGATCGGAACCGTTGTCACATCCGAGCGCCGCTAACTTTCCGGGGAGTCACTCATGTCCAACCCTGCCGCCATACACCAAAAAGTCACGGAAAAGATGGAGTCCGCACTGGAGCATCTCAAGCGCGATTTGGCCGGCCTGCGGACAGGGCGAGCGTCGGTCGCCCTCTTCGACGGCGTTCGGGTCGACTACTATGGCACGATGACCCCGTTGAAACAGGTGGCCAGTATTTCGACCCCGGAGGCCCGCCTCATCACGATCCAGCCGTGGGAGCCGGCCCTGATTAAGGAAATCGAAAAAGCCTTGGCGGGATCGGGCCTTGGCATCACACCGTCCAACGACGGAAAGGTCATTCGCGTTCCCCTTCCGCCACTCACCGAAGAACGGCGCAAAGAGCTCAGCAAGATCTGCAAAAAACACGGCGAAGACACGAAAGTCGTTGTGCGCGGGTTTCGTCGAGATGCCAACGAAGAGTTGAAGAAACTGCAAAAGGATGCCAAGTTAACTGAAGATGACCTGCGAAAGTCCGAAGCCGACACCCAGAAACTGACCGATCAGTACATTCAAAAAATCGACGACGTGGTAAAGAAAAAAGAACAAGAAATTATGGAAGTGTGACCTCACTTTCGACCTTGTTACCCACCTACGCCACCGTCAATCTCGCGGCACTTGCCCATAATCTCTCTCGCATCAAGCGGTATCTGTCTCCCGGCTGTGAGGTTATGGCGGTCGTCAAGGCCAATGCATACGGGCATGGAGCTCTGGAGACCGCGCAGGCGCTTACGCGCCAAGGCATCGGGCGGTTTGCCGTGGCCTCGCTCGACGAAGGTATCGCACTCCGCCAAGCCGGTCTCTCAGCGTCTATCTTAGTTCTGGGGGCGCTCTTTGAGAAGCAGGTGTCCGACCTGGTCGCTCACCGGCTGACCCCGGTCGTCAGCGACGG
>JAENWB010000023.1:0-10379 GCA_016650275.1 Nitrospiraceae bacterium
AAGCGCACCAGTAATGATGCCGAGCGTGAGCAGCGGAAATCCTGTTACGATCGACTGCTGATTCAGATGGTCGAGAAAATCCAGGGCGGGTAACTTCGAGTAGAGGACATTGAAACGTTTGGACTTGAGAAGTCCATCCTGAATCAGATACATGAGACCGGCCACAAAAGCGATGGCAAACCCCACTGTGCCGAGCATACTCAGGGTGATGTGGACCCACAGCGTGTGAAACATAGGGGTGAGCGTCGGAACGGTTTCCGGCAATGCCGCGGCGGAGACCAGCGAGAGCAGTGCTAGGGGGACGATAAAGGAGCCCAGCACGTGCAGACGATGGCGATATTCCACGACGAGGAAGACCAGAATCAGCATCCAGGAAACAAACGACAGAGCTTCCTGGAACCCTGGCGGCGAGACATCCGTCGCCCCGACCATCCGTGCGACCAACGCAATCGTGTGGGAGGCAAACCCGATCGCCGTCATACCCAGAGACACCTTGGATAGGGCTTCCGAAGGCCTGAGCAAGTAGGCAAGATAGGAAACGGTGGCCGCAAAATACAAGGCCATCGTCACCACGAAAAACATGGCGGCCATTGAGATCTATCCTCTCAACTTTTCAAGAAAAATCGACTGCTATTAAACGGGGAATTATATCGATGGCGCGAGATGGGAGTCAACCAAACGATCGTGGAGTGGGAGGCCGGACACCCCTATATCACCCTCCCGGCACACTGTATATCGTCAGCACGCCGATCGGCCACCCTGATGACATCACCCTTCGGGCCCTTGCCACGCTGCGCCACGTCGAGGTGATTGCGTCAGAAGACCCTCTCATGACCCAGGCGCTCCTAGCCCATCATGGCATCACCGCTTCAGTCACGAGCTACGGCCCGCTCAATCGCCACGAGAAAGTGCTGCTCCTTCTGCATCGACTCACGCAGGGACAGGATGTCGCCCTCGTCTCAGACAACGGCACCCCGGTCATCTACGACCCAGGCAGTCTGTTTGTGGCTGCTGCCCATCAAGCAGGAATCCCGGTCAAGGCCATCCCTGGCCCCACGACCATGACGGCAGCGGCAGCGATCTCTGGCTTCTCTGGTGATGCGATCATCTTCGAAGGACACCTTCCCTCAACCAGTCATCGTCTCGCCCAATATCTCTCCCGCCTCCGTAAAGAACGAAGCACTCTCGTCTTCTATGTGGACCCCAGAGCCCTCACAGGGCTACTGAAAGCCCTGGCGCAGATACTTCCCACCAGACAGATTGCCATCGCCATGAATCTCACAATGCGCGAAGAAACCCTCTCTCGCGGGAGGCCGGGTAAGCTGCTCGATCAGATCGGACCAGTGCCGAAGGACTCAGCAGTGACGGTCGTCATTGAAGGGTATAGGGCAGGATCGCAAACAAAAAAGATGCGCGGAAGAATGTCCCGCGTTACTCGTCTTCACGGCGGGAGATGAGCACTCGATAGGACCCTTCGACGCGTTCTTGAGAAAGGATGGTGTGCCCCTCATTACTCACACTGCGAGGAACATTCCGAATCGGGTCGCCATCGTCCAACAGCACTGAAAGGATCTGTCCCTGCTCCATCGATTCCAGTTTCAACTTCGTTTTGACGAAGTTATAAGGACAAATCACTCCCCGCAAATCCAACTCGGCATCCGGTCGACCAGCCACTGTCGTGATTCCCTCTCCATTTACGGCCACGTCTCTCTCCTCCGCAACAGTCCTGACCATTCGCCGCGTGCTGTCTCTACGAAAATCCTAACAAGGAGTTGGTGGCACTGCAAGCACTACCCCGGTGAACCAACATGGTGAACGCAAAAAAAGGGGCAGCGCCTCGCTGCCCCTCCTCAAACCTCACCAAATATGTCTCGACTTAATTCATGCCCTTGACCAAATTGGGCTTGTTGTAGTCCGTCCCATAGTCTGACTGGTTTCCGACTGCATTACCCCATCCTGGCTGGGGTTCACACTGCCAGCAGGGAGCTGCTCCGGTATATTCACCAACCGAGCTGGTGATACCGGACTCAATCTCTCCTGGAAGCACAGAGCCAGCGATGCCACCGGTGATCCCGCCACGATTCGTCGAAAGCGCGCGCTCATGCTCAGGATCTGGACGTTGTCCAAGTCCACCAAACCCCTGCCTGGTGTCAGCAACGTGAACCACATACGCTTCCAACACAAGTTTCTTCCCTGTCCCATACGGATGGTTTTCATTGACCTGTTCTATGACTTGAATGGAGACGTCGTCCCCGACATTCACTTCTCTGAGGCTCTGAAGGTTTGAATGGTCATCGATGAGCAGGGTCATAACCGTCCGAGCTCCGTATCCTGACTTGCCTTCCTGCCCTTGGTCGAATATCTTCCCTGCCCCACCTGTTTCAATCATGAGTCTGTTCCCGGGCAGGTCAAGTGCAAACACCCGTCCATACACTGTCTCCGGCTGCGACAGCCGATCGAGGAAGTTGGTTCGGTCGAAGGTAGTCACTCGCGTGCTTGATCCCGACACATCGCCAACTCCCGTACCCACGCCCATGCCGGATTGGTTAGACTGCAAGCGCTCCTGAGCGATTGACACACCCACGGAACCGACAAAAATAATTGCCGCTCCTAGTGCCAACACCTTACGCATGTGCCGCCTCCTTACCAAAATTAGAGATGCAGTGAAATGACGGACACCAAAATGGATCCAACATCATGATTTTGAAGCTTCTTCATCACGCTATCTGTGAAAATATAGGCTACCCATTCGGACATGTCAACTGGGGATAGACCTGTTTCATTTGATTCAGATTCACGCGCAATCCGGTCATCACCCGAACCGGCAACGCCCCCACCTCAATCCTGTTACTACGCTGTGGACTGATGGTGCCCAGAGGGAGGGTCGAACTCCCACTCTCTTACGAGAACCGGATTTTGAGTCCGGCGCGTCTGCCAGTTCCGCCATCCGGGCGTATCCATTTACAAGGCGATTCTTCTTAGCACGAAGCCATGTGCGGGTCAATCTGCTCCCCTCTTCTTTTAGCACGCCCGCAGTGTTACAATCCGGTCTCGCACTCACCTAACTATTATGTTCAGGAGGATCCTCACACCATGGCAGACGTCCAGTGCGTGACATGTGGACAGGCCGGAGAAACTATTACGGATCCCCTCTTCATGGGGAGGCTTGAATCCGAGATCAAGGCCAAGGTCTGCAAGCCCTGCTGGAAAAAGTGGGAAGGCATGCGAGTCATGGTCATCAACGAATATCAGGTCAACCTGGGCGAAGAAAGCGGCAGAGAACTCGTGAAGAAGCAGATGAAGGCCTTTCTTAAACTTGGCGAACAAACTGATACAGGAAAGCTGGATCAGAACTATCGCCCACCGGCCTAAGCCAGGCGGTTTTGCGGCGGAAAGCGGGTCACCGGCTATGCCATTGATCGCCAGAGTCTTCCGCGAATTTCTTCAGCGATCTCGCAGGCTTCGTTGACAGGCCGATTTCTGAAATGCTACATTAGTGAGTTCTTGATCCATCTGTCAGGGTGATCAGCATTTCCTCGCGACTTTTTTAGCTGAGGAGAAGGAGCCGGTTTGTTGTGATTACACAGATGCAGGTAAAAGGGTTGATGTTCGACCCCTATAATAACGCGTATATCGTGGTGCTACGTGACGAAGAGCATTCCGACATGCTCCCCATTTGGGTCGGCAAGTCAGAAGCAGGTGCGATTAGCATGTCACTGGAAAACGTCACGCCCCCCCGGCCGATGACGCACGACTTCATGAAATCAGTCCTCGATGCTTACAACGCAAAAGTCATCAGCGTGGTCATTACGGACTTGTCTGAGCACACCTATTTTGCAAAAATCCATTTGATGTACGAAGATTCAGAATACACCGTCGATGCCAGACCCAGCGATGCGATTGCACTTGCGCTTCGGAGCAATGCGCCGGTGTTTGCAAATGATTCGGTCATCACCAAACAGAGCTCCGAAGAACTCGAACAGTGGCTGGAGAATCTCAAACCGGAAGATTTCGGCAAACTGGACTCCTGATTCAGCGAGACACAATTATGAGCGCCGTCGATGTACCCAAAGAACGAGACCTGGTTGAATACCGGGTGGATCGCATCCTCGAGGAGGCCAACACCGACACTAGAATTGTCGTCCTGGCACGACAGGACGGTGCCCTCGATACGTTTCCGATTTGGGTCGGGGCCGCGGAAGGTAATGCCATTAAATTAGCGCTCGATACCATGATCACACCACGGCCAATGAGCCATGACTTGATCAAGAGTTTCGCCGAGCATTTGAACATCACGATCCAACGCGTCGTTATTGCGGACGTCAAAAGCAGCACCTATTACGCCATGGTTTATGTCGCCAACAAAGGCGTGGAGCGGACAATCGATGCCCGACCCAGCGATGCCATCTCGTTGGCCCTCCGGGCTCCTTGCCCGATCTACATTACCCAAGATGTATTGAAACGGCGTAGCACAACGAATCTCGACGCCTGGCTGGCAAAACTAGAGTCGAAAGATATCGGCACACCGGAAGTACAGGAAACTTGATTCACTCGATAGCGAAGGAGCGGGAAAGAACGATGTTGACATACATGCAAAAGCCTTTGGACGTGCAGGAAAAGTGGTACCTCGTGAATGCGGAGGGGCAAACGCTGGGCCGATTGGCAGCCCGCGTTGCCGGGATGTTGCGCGGCAAACACCGGCCAACCTTTACCCCCCATGTGGATATGGGCGACCATATTGTGATCGTGAATGCGGAGAAGATTCATTTGACCGGCAACAAAATGACCACGAAACTCTATCGCCATCACAGCGGTTTTCCGGGCGGACTCAAGACCGCGACGGCGCAACATGTCTTCCGAAAAGATCCGACAGTGCTCTTGACCAAAGCGATCGAAGGTATGCTTCCCAAGAACCCACTAGGAAACCATATGGCAAAGAAACTCCGCGTCTACGTCGGGCCCACTCATCCGCATCAGGCTCAAGGACCGGAACCTATTACCCTGTAATCATCACCGCAAGCGAACAAGGAGACGTTGTAGCATGGCAGTAGTAACTCAATATGCAACCGGACGACGAAAGTGCGCAATTGCCAGAGCCTGGGTCACCGGGAGGGCGGGCGACATTACAATCAACGATCAACCGATCGAGCAGGCCTTCCCACGACTGACTCTGCGGCAGATCATTCAATTCCCGCTCGAAATTGGCGGGGTCGTCGGACAGTACTCGATCAAGGCGACGGTACATGGCGGTGGACAGGTTGGACAAGCTGGCGCCCTGCGTCATGCGATCGCACGCGCGTTGGTGGAACTCAATCAGCCCCTCCGTACGCCCTTGAAGAAGGAAGGCTTACTGACACGCGACTCGCGCGTTAAAGAGCGGAAAAAGTATGGACAGAAGGGTGCGCGAAAGCGGTTCCAGTACTCAAAGCGATAAACATCGGAGCCACAGTCAGAAAAAGGGAAGGCTCCAGGCCTTCCCTTTTTTTGTGTCTGTGGTGTGTAGCGGGTAATGCAGATGAAAAAAATACGCGTGGCAATCGCAGGGGCCAGTGGATATGCCGGGGCGGAGCTCGTTCGCCTGGCAGCCCTCCACCCGTATTTTGAGCTCCACGCCGTTACATCAGAAAAGTCCGCTGGGACTCCTGTGGCAGCGGTCTTCCCCAGTCTGGCTGGCCTCGTGTCTCTCTCGTTTCAAGCACTCTCACCCGAAGCCTTAGCGGAACAGGCCGATGTGGTATTCTTGGCCCTCCCCCATACCAAATCATTGGCGCCGGTCTCCGCCTGCCTCCAAACCGGCAAACTAGTCGTGGACCTCAGTGCCGATTATCGGCTCAAAGATCCAGCCGTGTATGAACAGTGGTATCGGACGCCGCATACCTACCAAGACTTGCTGAAAGACGCGGTCTACGGACTTCCGGAATTGCATCGTGCCGCCATCACCAAGGCAACGTTGGTTGCTTCGCCTGGCTGTTACCCGACTGCGGCCATTCTGCAGTTGGCCCCGCTGTTCGCCCAGGATCTCGTACAACCACACACCGTGGTCATCGATGCGAAATCCGGTATTTCCGGCGCGGGGCGAAGTCCGGCTCTCCCCTATCATTTTCCGGAAGCCCATGAATCCTTAGAGCCCTACAAGATCGGACAGCACCGCCACACTCCTGAGATCGAACAAGAACTGGGTAGGTTACTTCGACGTGCATCGTCACCATCGGGAGGGGTTGCTGCACAGCCTATCGTGACATTCACTCCGCACCTCGTACCGATGAACCGAGGTATCTTGAGCACCGCCTACTGCCGATTGAAGAGTCCGATGGCGCTGCCAGACCTGCGCGCGCTGTATCTAGCCTTTTACAAAGGTGAGCGATTCGTCAGAGTCCAGGAAGACATCGTGCCGAATCCGCGCTATATCAAAGGCTCTAATTATTGCGACATCGGGGTCTACCTGGACCCCCGTGCAGGATCGGTCATTACAGTGGCCGCGCTTGATAATCTTGTGAAAGGCGCCGCAGGCCAGGCCATTCAGGCTATGAACCTCATGCTGGGCCTCCCTGAGGAGACGGGTTTGACGGCCCCCGCTGCCTATCCCTAATCCACATTGAGCAGGACGTCTCTTTCACGAGCATGACCAGGACAACACCGACAACATCTCCACGCCGCGGGATCACCGCACCGCAGGGGTTCCGCGCAGCCGGCATACATTGCGGCATCAAGAAGCCAGGCCTGCTCGATCTCGCGCTCGTCGCCTCAGAACAGAGCGGCCCCATCGCCGGGGTTTTCACGAAAAATCAGGAGGTCGCGGCACCGGTCATCGTTGATCGCCTACACCTGCGCCAGGGAATCGGACGGGCCATTCTCGTCAACAGTGGTAACGCGAACGCCTGTACTGGCGCCAAGGGATTAGCTGCCGCAAAACAAACCGCCACGGTGGTCGCACGACACATGAGTATCCCCTCACACCACGTCTTCATCGGGTCCACCGGCGTGATCGGTCGTGTGTTACCGGTCGATCGAATCATCAAGGGAATACCGCAGCTGCTCACTCAGCTCAGCGACCGTGGAGGCCTCGATGCCGCTCGGGCGATCATGACGACCGACATCCGCCCGAAATCCATCGCCCTTCAGGACACCATCGGCGGTCGCTTGATTACCATTGGCGGGATGGCCAAGGGCTCTGGAATGATCCATCCCAACATGGCTACGATGCTGGCTTATTTCACTACCGACGCCTCGATCACGAGGAATGCTCTCCAACAGGCGCTCAGCCTGGCGGTCAATGAGTCGTTTAATTGCATTTCAGTGGATGGGGACACGAGTACCAACGATACCGTCCTGTGTTTGGCGAACGGCCTGGCTGAGAACCGCACAATCAAAGAAGGTACGGTTGCCTTCCGTCGGTTCCTGCTGCTTCTGACAGAAGCCTGCCAGGCACTCGCCCTGGTCATTTGTCGCGACGGGGAGGGTGTCACCAAGGTAGTGAACATTGAGGTGACCGGAGCAGCCACCGTGGCGCAGGCACGGCAGGTGGCCCAAACCATTGCGACCTCGAACTTGGTCAAGACCGCCCTGTTCGGCGAGGATGCCAATTGGGGTCGTGTCATGGCCGCGATCGGACGAGCCGGAGTCCCGATTACCCCCTCGAAGCTAAACGTGTGGTTTGGAGGGGTCCTAATGGTACAACGAGGAATTGGACTCGGACTCGCGGCTGAACGACGAATCGCGAAGGTCTTTCGTCAGAAAGAATTTACGATCTCCGTGGGGCTTGGGCAAGGTCGTCACTGGGCCCATATGTGGACGACCGACCTGTCGTTTGACTATGTCCGCATTAACGCAAGCTATCGATCGTAGTCCGCATGATTCATGACGGTTCGTCATGAAATGGCGGGCTGGCACGCGACATGCGTGAGGAGCGAGACTCGCGTGACGTGTGGGCGAGACAAGCAAGACGTGGGTGACAGGCGCGATACAAAGCTCTGGGTTCGAAGTTCCGAAAACCTCGAACTTCGGACTTCGAACTTCGAACTATCGTTCCTCTCACCAGTCGCGCTTTTCACGCCCATCTCGCTTGAGTATGATGTCAGTTTGATTTTTCATGGTAAAAGGCGCAAAATAATAAATCCGATTCGTGAAGCAGCGATGTGTACTGTGATCCCATGTTGCCTTTGCCAATCCAACCACGCAGAATCGTTTGGGAACAGAGCTACGCCCTCTTGGTATCCTTCGCCATGAGGACGTTATTGTCTGTGAAGCAGGAGCCACCATCGACATGACGTCATGGGCCTTAACATCATCGAGAAGGAGACTGAAATGAAACGACTGGCAGCCCTTTCGGCCATACTGACCCTGGGATCGCCCTCGCTCGCCCTGGCGGTGGAACATAGTGCCGGGTATCGGGGAATCGGACAGCTCTACTTCACCTTCATGGCCGCGATCTTGATCTATGGCGTCTACGATAGCTTCGGCAAGAAGGCCATGTATGTGGCGGCGCCGATCATTGTGGTCGGACTCTATCTGCTGTTGCCAGAGAACTAAATACTGCCGCCAGGATACGATGGAAGAAAGTGGGACTGCCTGGTCCAGCCAGTCCTTCTCTTTCAGTTTCCGTGGAAGATATTTCTTTCGTGATGTACTGGAAGTCTTTGTCGGCCAGGGCCTCCAGTTCGCACTTGAGTCCGCTCGTGAGCATCCGGTTGACTTCCACCTACCAGGCCGGTTTCTAGACCCACTGAATAGTTGAGGAGCTCTTTCGCCCGGGCCACGTTTCTCTTTCCGTTTCATCCCGACATTACGCTGGAGTTCGCACCGTTCAGGGTCACGCTGCCATGATTTTCGTCGCTTGAAATGGTGTGATCGTACGTTTCGGCAATCGCCCCTCCTGTTTCCATAAGCTTCGCCTTGGGCAATACCCTCTCTGCCTTGCAAATCTCATCTGCGATCGCAGGCGTCACCCGGCAGAAATCGATCAGGAGAAAACTCGAAAGGGTCTGGCTCTTGGCCTCCTGGAGCATCTTGAGAAGCATCCTGATCTCGATGCAGGAGAGATGCGTCTTAATTTCCCGCGACGAAACCGGACGGCTTCGTAGTCAGCCGGCAACGTATGGAGTGAGACAGTCCATAACGCGGTGGTGAGACGGAGAAGCTGCCAGCGGGAATGAGCAGATGATTAGAGTGGGAGGAGCGCGCACCTACCGAGGACAGCATAGGTACGGCAGGGATCTTGGCGGGACTTTAGGCTTCCCAGTCAAGCTGGGCTTGCACACCATCCCAACGCTCGACCCCCTGATGAACCATATTCCCTCGGGGCGTTAAGCTCCTCCCACAGGGATACGATATTCTTCCGATGGGAGGGAGTCAAGGATTGGCGCACTAGGCGTGACCGCTGCCTTCGCCCTCTTCAAATTCGTCGATGAGCTGCTCGAGTTCATCAAGTTCGGCTGGTCGAACGTTCTGAAACGAGACCCCGAATGTGTCCTCTCCGACCCACTGCACTCGCGCGTCATCGATCGAGACCGGTTCCTCTGCGCCGGGAATGACCAGTCGCACACGGATCACCTTGCCGGGATAGACTTCGAGGTCACAATCGAACCTGGCCCCACCGACTGAGAGGTCGAGGGTGACCCCTTCGATCTCATGCGAGTTTCCCAACAGAAATCCCTGCACCTGTGCCGGCACCCGGCGATGTTTTCGTCGCTCCATGTTACTCGCAAGGCCCCTGATTCCCATACGATTCAGGGGCGCCGCTGAAGGACTGGATCCCGTGCATCGCACGGTCCCCCACGGAGGGATAGAGAACTCCCTTACCGGAGTTTGAGAATCTTGCCGTCGAGTTTGGTGTCTGTCACGAACTTCTCGAAATTTTTATTGTACAGTTCGTTGAGCAGCTCCTGGGCATCTTCCGAGTCAAACCAGAAGACCTGGTTGGTTCCGGTACTGATGAGGGTCTCACGAACTTGACTGCCGTCAGCGAAATTCTTCACTTGAACGACCAACCGACTTTTGGCGTTGAGGGAAGTCTGTCCGATACCGCTCTTGGCGTCCACGCCAACATCGACAAGTTTGCCGGTGATGGTCATATCCGCCCCAGCTATTTCATGGCCTTTAGCAACAGTCGCGTTCCAGCCTTTCCCCTTGAGATAGTCAGCGAAGGCCTGTGCCGTGGCCTCGCCGAGGGTGCCGCTGGGGAGGCCGAAATGACTCTCTCCGCCCCATAGATGATGTCTGGTGCCGAGGTGCGATCGGTCAGTGCGATGGTCTTCGAACGGCTGAATCGCGATGGTCGCGGAACTCATCGCGACGACCTTGTCCTCGGCCCCGCTCGCCATGGGGACCTTCAGATCGATGCGCTCGCCCTTGCCTGCACAGCCGGTCGCTAAGATGATCCC
>JAENWB010000024.1:0-9239 GCA_016650275.1 Nitrospiraceae bacterium
ATCATGCTGCGACGTTTTCCTGGTCCGTTTCTCAAAGGCATGGAGCACATAGATCGCTTCCGCAAACTTGGCGACGTAGCATATGCGATGTTCCACCTCGGTATGAATTCTCATCTCACGGACGCCGGGACCAATGCTCGGTATCGGTTTCCAGTCCAATGGCTCCGACCCCTGCTGAACCAGCCGAAGCTGAAAGCCCGCGAGTCGCCTGGCATTTCGCGTGAATGCCTGCAAGTCGCTCCGCGAGGACCCGAGCCACAGGATCGTCTTTTGGGCCACGGCGTCAATATGCAAGTTTTAGTATATTTCTGTCAAGAGCGCACACTTTTCCCTTCTCTGCGCCATCACACCATCTCGCCAAGGGAGTGGCCGAGGCGGCTGGTGTGGTCTCCATTGCGCGCATCGAGCGACCACCGTTTCACCGTGGGGGCTCTGCGAGCACAGAGACCATATCAGCTGTCTCGCCACTCCCCCTCCAAGCTCGCTTGGTATCTTTTCAGGGATGGGGGCTGATTGATCTCCCACTGCGTGCAACTTTCTCACCCGCCCACCCACTGGCAAACATTTTTCACCCGCCCTACCCTCCGATTGCTTCGCAATCGATCTCCCGGGACGTGCCATTAGCCCAAGCGAGGGCCTTCCGAGACCGCGCGTTGCGCGAGCACAACGTTACTGCGATTGTTTTGATAAGCCCAGCCGGCCTTGCCAGTAACCGGGACGGCGGCGGAGATGCATGACAGCGAGGACCACGATTTCATCGACGGTGGCGACATACAGAATGCCGAAGGGAAACCGCTTCAATAGACGACGTCGGATGTCCGGCTTTACCTTCGGAGCGGCTTTTGGATGGGAGACAATTGCGGCAATCGTCCGTTCTACTTCAGCGAGAAATTCCGTTCCCAAACCTGTTGATTGAGCTTGGTAGTACCGTGATGCCGCCGTCATTTCCTCCTGAGCGGGAGGAAGAAAGACGATCGCGGTCATTTGAGTTGGGATTTTGCTTCACGAAAGACTTGATCAGCTGGCTTGGCAATCAATTTCCCCTCGCGGTACGCTTGGTAGCGGCTCTCAGCTTCCGCCAACCAAACAGCTTCCGCATCGACATCTTCTCCGGGATCGATACTCGCAATGAGATGTTGCGCCAACAGCGCACGATCTTGTGTCGGCAAGTGCCGCGCCTCCTGCTCAAGCTCAGCTACTGATTTTGACATAGCCAGCACTCCATAGTGGGGATGACATCACTCTACGGCGATTCCATGCTGTTTGCAATGGGGTTTGGTTTTTCTGGGAGGGCCTTCTATTCTCTCTTCTCCCTCACTTAAAAGAGGGGCAGATGGTCCTTCACTGCGCGCATTGAGGGAGCACATTCTGATCGTGCGGCCTCAGCGAGCAAGAAGGATGGTCTGGCTGTTCCCCTCCCACCCTTCCAAGCTTGCTACTTCTCTTTATCTTAAGGGGTGGCCTGGGTTAGTCACCAAATGCGCACGTCGAACGACCACCGCTTTATCGTGGGGGTTCCGTGAGCAAAGGGGACTACCCAGGCTACCCCCTCCACCCTCGGCGCCTGGAGGCGGCTGAGACAGTCTGACCAGAGTACGGCCGGATCTTTGTCAAAAATACCAATCGAATCTGGCGGCAGGGTCGCCCACGCCCCCAGAAGCATCTCAGCTTCCAGCTGCCGAGGAGCCCACGCGGCAAATCCGGCAAAAGCCCGGAAGGTTTCGGTCGGTTTCGCCTGCGTAATGATGCGTTCCAGGACCTTAGGTGTGCCCCCCACATAGACCCCGTCGAAGACCGATCGTGCGTCTGCTGGAGGCTCCTTGAGTCGGAACAGCAGGAGAAGCCGGGATGGTTCGACCGGCCCACCCTCAAACAACCGATAGCTGGTCCCCTTGAGCACGGTGAGGTCCGGCAATGCATGGGACAGGAGAACCTTCGTGGAGCGATTCAGAATAAGCCCGACGGTTCCCTCAGGTCCATGCTCCACAATGAGCACTACGGCTTGGCGAAAGTTCGGATCATCCAGCGATGGGCTGGCCACTAAGAGCACACCTTTCCCGACCGACGACGGCGCGAATTCCATACCCGCCAGAGCGGGTACCGCGTGCAGGACGCTCAAGAGTCCCCCGAACATGAAGCTCGCCATGACTCTCCGTGCACCAGTGAAACCCGGTGCGTTCGAGTACACAGACGTGAAGATGGAAAATAAGTACATCCTACATTTCAGTCGGTTGCAGTGGAAAATTCGTGAAAGGCTACGACTCGCTGCCGGTAGGTGTCAACTTAGCTTAGCGAAATGGCGAAATACACGTATTTGCGTGGATTGCGTCCTTCCATATACCGCTGCTCCCTCCAAGCCTGCTCCTATCCGACTTACAATGGTGGCCTGAATGGTCTCCCACTGTCCGGGTGGCCACTGAGTCTCGTTAAGCGGGCTTCGTGAAGCATATCTCGTTCCGCAGTTCGGATGCTTCACGATCGACCCTCCTTTTCTGACCAAGCCCATTCATACGCTCGTGCCCCGGGTTAACAATGATAGTGAGCACTATTGATCAGATTGGACATCTCGATTGAGACATTATCTACACAGCACGTGAGCCATGTTTAATGGAAAGCAGCTTGCCCATTTATTGACTGTGTAACGACCGTGAACGTTAAGGAGGAGGCACACCATGGCGGAAAAATCATGCGCGAACCCGCGCTGTACGTGTATGGCAGAACCGGGAAAGGAATTTTGTTCGTCGAATTGCCGAGAGGCAAAAACAAGCGCTCCCTGTTCCTGTGTCCATAAGGGGTGCGGAGGGAAGCGTTAATAGGTCGAGCCCTCACAGGGTACACAAAGTTATCATAGACGAGGAGGTGAGTATGTCGTGGTCAAATCATGAATGTGGTGGGGTTCCCCTCTCACGATCTATCAGGAGGTGTCCCGCGAAAGTTCATGGACTTGTGGCCATCGCAATCCTGACCCTCCTTCCGGCATTCGCCATCGCCGCCGATGTACTCCCGCCTGCCCAATTGCCTGAGAGCGGTGGCGGGCCAGCTCTTGGCATCACTCCCGAGAGGCCGTCAGAATCTGGTGTTCCGGCAATCCCTCCATCTCGTATAGATCCGGGTATCCAACACACGCCGGAGAGGCGCGGAGATCCCCGCGGCTCCGTGAAACCGCCCAACGTCGATCCGAACATGTCAACGAATCCTGACGTGGCGCCTTCCCCACGCGAGGGCATCAATCCCCCCGGTGGAGCAAGACCTAAAGGGAAACCAGGTGCCCAGTAATGAATGGACGGCTTGACCCGCAAGAGGGAAACTGAGCCACTTCGAAGTTGGGGAATCGCATTAATCTGGGAGTCATCATGATGCAAATTGACGCATTCAGGCCGACGGTCAGCACCGTGTGTCCTCAGGAGGTCGCCTCACGATGAATCCAACAACATGCCTCGTTCCAATCGAGAGAATTCATTCACCGGCGCATGCTAGCAGGCAGGGCGAGCTGACCATGGATTCCCCTTGCCCATCATTGCCTAGACCGACTCCCACGCCCGACCCGCCGTTGCCGCCCGATCCGTCGCCGTTTCCCGGCCCTCCATTGCCTAAACCATCTCCCACGCCTAATCCGCCCCAACCACCCGATCCGTCGCCGTTTCCCGGCCCTCCGATCACAATAGGCCAGTTCACCCACCTACTGTCCTATAAAATAGGCACCTGATTCAAAACCAAACAACTGACCTGAAAATACGTGGAGGAAACGACTCGTCTTTCAAGCAGCGGGCAGTCTACTGTTCGGTTTTTGGTCATTCCTTCGTAAGTGCCGGCATCTATACCACCATTCGCCAGGGGGAATAGTTCCTGGAGCACGGCGTCAGAATGGTATGCGCGGCACAGCATGTAGGGACAGACGAGCCCGAACCAGCGGTTTATCGTTAATAGGAATTGATCCCTATCACGCACGTTAGAATAATACACGGTGCTAGCAACAGTCTTCTTAACCTCTTCATCAAAGCCGCCGTGTTGATCCTCGGCTGCGCGTATCGAGCGACCACCGCTCTTCCATCTGCTCCCTTGAGGGCGGGCTAGATTGGTCTCCCACTGCGCGCAGCTTTCTCACCCGCCCACCCCACTGGCAGACATTTTTCACCCGCCCTACCCTCCGATTGCTTCGCAATCGATCTCCCGGGACGTGCCAGTAGCCCAAGCGAGGGCCCTCCAATCCTCTTTACCTCTCTTGAAGGGAGTGGCCAAGGTTGTCCTTTACTGCGCGCATCGAACGAGCACAGTTTCACCGTGCGCGTTCTGCGAGCAAGAAGGATGGCCTGGCTGCTCCTCTCCCACTTTTCTGAGACCGCGCGTTGTCCCAATCCTCCATTTCATTTTCAAGAGTAGCCTGGTCGATCCTCGATTGCGCGCGTCGAACGAGCACATTCCTATCGTGCGCGTTCCGCGAGCAGGAGGACGACCAGGCTACTCTCTCCTCTTTTTCGGTTATAGTATCCCCATGTCCTCCCGACCCAATCAACGCACTCTCAAGCGTCCTCGCCGAAAGAAGCGGCGTAGGCGTCGGATGACGATCGCCACGCTCCGTCGTTTCGTACGCACGCGTTGGCGTACGTTCCGTACCGTCAGAAAAGCCGTGTTCGCCTCGCCGCCGACCGTTCGTGCCGTCGTGATTCTGGCAACGATCCTCCTGCTCTGGCTCGGCATCAACTGGGCTTATCACGCGGTCAACAAGCCGGCCGAGGTCCTCTTTCCCTTGGACCACTCACTCGACAAGAACCCCGCCGGAACGTGGAAACAGTACGGATCGCTCTTCCGCGAGCATGCGACGGCAATCATCACACCCGAGTTGCTGGCTGCACTGGCTCAGGTTGAGGGCGGAGGAAATCCGGTGGCGCGGACCTACTGGCGGTGGCATCTGACCTGGAATCCCTTGAAGCTGTACCAACCGGCGTCGAGCGCGGTCGGCATGTACCAGATTACGGATGGGACATTCCACGAAGCGACGCGATACTGCATCCATGATCATATCGTGGTCGAGGACGGCCCCTGGCACGATCCAAATTCATGTTGGTTCAACAGCCTCTACACCCGCGTCGTGCCGAGCCATGCCATCCAATTGACCTCGGCTCTGCTGGATCGACGCGTCGCGAATGCAGTAGGACCGCGACGGATCGGCACGGTCACGCTCCGGCAGAAGCAGGATCTGGCAGCCGTGACCCATCTTTGCGGAGCCGGAGCCGGCCACGCCTATGCCGCACGCGGCTTCCGGCTAACCTACCATCAACGGTGCGGCGACCACGACGTGCGAGACTATCTCGCACGAGTCAACGCGATGAAATACCAGTTCGCCAGACTGGCGGCCGCCGGCTAGACCGAGACCTGGCTCCCTAAGCCCGTCGAGGGACGGTTGACCGAACCTCTCCATCGGCGTAGCATAATCCCGTGACGTTCCAGTGACGGTGGCTGCTGTCTCTTCCGCACGCTTCTACCCGTCATCCTGCGTGCCGATCTCGTCGCAGTCCTCCTTCACTCTTACGCCTGACTCTTTGTCGTAGCACATCACCGCCCGGGTTCGGATCCTTCGGAACGAGGGTCCTCATGGTGACTGTCAGCCGACGAGTGCTCCTTCCCCTCTTGGCGCCGACCCATGTGCCAACTGCCTTCTCCATGCTTGCACCGTATGCCATTCAGGCCGGTGAGACTCCGTCCTTTCTCCTGGCTGCCGCTGCGCCCACCGAACCTCTCTCTCCACCGGTCACCTGGCTGGATGATTTTGGGCGCAGGCTGACGACGTACTTCACGAAGAAATATCCTGCGTGCGATTTCTCACCGTACGCACAGGAACTGGACCGAATCCGTGGCGCGGTCGGCCCAGCCCACATTATTCATGAACTCTTCTGCTGCAAAGGCCGATCCGCTGCTGCGACAAGCCTTCGGCCTGCGGTCTCGCGACGCGGCTCAGCGATTTCGCAACGAATCATGCCGGACGAGGAGTTCGGCATTGTCTATCCAGGATCGGAAACCGAGCCGCCAACGGAAGGAGGTCGCACCGGAAATTGCAGTGAACGCCCGAACATCAGAGGGAGGGTCTGATCATGGCTCCGCATACACCTGTGACCGATCGCATTCTCGGCGAAGTACAACGCACACATGGGTGCGATCTGGATATGTTGACGAAAAGTCTCTCCGACCTGTCCTGGAGCCAGGTCTTTCTTGAAGTCGATCGGCTGAGCCGGGATGGACAGGTGTTGGTGACATTCAACACCCGAGGTCTCTACATGATCCGGCTGCCGGAGCACAACAAGGGACCTGCGACCCACTAAGTCCGGCCCTGATCAACGGAGGGGTTTGAGGAAACCGGTCACCCGAGAGACGAACCGCTTGATCGGTGCACGCTAGTTGCCGTGGCTGCTTATGAGGCTCCCTCCAAGCTTGCACGTTATCTCTTCATGGATGGGGGCTGATTGACCTTCCACTGCAAGCGGAATCGCTTCCCCTCTCCCAGTTATCACCCAATCGAGCAAGGGTGTGAGAAGTTTTCGACTGCGGCCGTCGAGCGAGGCCCTTCTTAGGGCGCGCGCTCCGGGAGCAAAGAAAGCTTCTCGCACCCTTGCGTCTCACCTTCCGAGGCCGCGCGTTCAACGATACAAATGATCCTACCGAGCTTGCTCATTTCTCTCTCAAGGGGGGTGGCCTGGATTAGTCCCCAACTGCGCACGCCGAACGACCACAGCTTTATCCTGGGGGTTCCGTGAGCAAGGGGGACTAACCAGGCGGCCCCCGTCTCCCTCAATCCTCCTTTTCTTCCACGCCCCAACTTGTGAGCAATACCTCCTTGCCCTTCGCTGAGCGGAGATGTTCCGCGACCCGCAAGCTGGTCAACGCCTTTCCCATTTTATCAGGCACATACTCTTCGAGAAAATCGGTCGAGACCACTGCATTACGTAGGTCGCCGTCGGTTTCGACCCGAAACACCTGCGCTATTCTGCCAACATCATACGAGTCACGAATCGAGGCTCCGGGGAAATGTTCCTGAAAATACCCACGCACGGCCGCCAGCTTTTCCAGTTCATCGTCTGTATTCGCATCCGATCCCCACGCCATATCCTGCCCTCCTCTCTATTCTGATGATCACAATCTTCACCGCGCGCAACTTTGTCACCCGCCCCACTCGCTGGCATGCGAGACGCGCCATTAGCCCTGGCGAGGGCCTTCTGTCTGCTTCTCTGCACCATCACGCCTTCTCGCCCAAGGGAGCCGCCAGACTGTCCTTCACTGCGCGCATCGGACGAGCACCGTCTTATCCTGCACGTTCTGCGAGCAAGAAAGATGGTCCGGCTGCTCCCTATCCCCTCTGTCCAAGCTCGCTCGCCTACCTATCTCTCCATAGGGTAGCCTGGTCGATCCTCGATTGCGCGCGTCGAACGAGCACATTCCTATCGTGCGCGTTCCGCGAGCAGGAGGACGACCAGGCTACCCAGCCTCCCCTCTATTCGAACAACCTCCTAACCCCCGCCTTAATCTGATCCAGCCCCTCGCGTAAGTCGGTCTCAAGAACATCGGCCTTGGCCTGCACTACCACGCGCTTGGCCTTGAGCTGGTCCTTGAACAACACCAGCTTGGTGAGTAGCTCCTGCTTCTGTGACTCCAGCGTGACTTGCTGCTTGGCTTTCTCATTTTCAAACCGGCCCTTGAGTGCCTCAAACTCGGCTTCGAGCGTGCTCGTCCGGTCCACGAGATCCTCCCAGACCCTGCCCGATTCGAACACGGCCCCTTTCAGTTTCTGTTCCGCAACGGACTCGAACTCGTTCAGGGCCTTGAGAATCTTCTTCCTCTGCTCCTCGAACGTGTCACGGGCGTCTGCCTTGCCGAGGGCCAATTGCACTTGAAGATGTTCGAGCTTGGCCTGCACCTCACTCTTTGCCTGCTCTGCCATCTCCTTCGACTTCTGCACGTCGGCCTGGACCTGCTTGAGCAGATCACGCAGCTGTTGCTTGCGCTGCTCCAGCCGCTGCATCGCCTGATCTTTCGTCTGGGTCAGTTGCGCCTCCAGCGCCAGCGCCTGGTGCTCCAACGCATCCAACTTCTTGTCGAGCGACGCCCTGAATTCCTTGATTCGCGACATGAGACCCTCCTCTGTGTGAAATGGAACATACAGACCGGCTACATTCTGCCAAGCATGGCATTACATCATCGTCGGGTAGATAAGCGAAGCCCGGAGATCGGCAGACCCCTTCTCTACGGCAGGCCTGCTGCCACCTCTGGCCGGAGGGAGATACTGCTTGATCGTATCCAGAATCTTTCTCGAACGAACCTCGTCACCGGTACGGCCCACGCGAATGGTCGCCCTGGTCCGGGACTCTCCCATGGACTCCAGGGAAATCCAGATAGACGTGCTATCGGCGAACTCCGACTCCATATGGGCGGACAGGGTATCGGCCCGGTCCTCCGACAGCATCAATCCCAACTCCTTCATCGCGGTCAGCGCGGCCCCATGGACAGCGGGCACGTCATAACTGAGCTCCTCTATTAATTTGCCCTTGACATAGGCGACGGCGGCGGCTCCCCCCGCAACACCGAAGACCAGGGGGATGCAGCCAGAACTGAACGCCGCAAGAATGACACAGATCGCCCATCCCGCCATGGTTGTGGTCCGCGGCGACCCCCTAGAAACGTCACGCTTCATATGGCACTTCGTTCCTGTGGTTCATCGGAGGAAAACGACCGAGGGAAACAAGCAATGACCGTCAGGTCTTGCACGCACACCGTGCCAGGGGATGAATCAATTCATAGCAGTCCGTGCTGTTCGCGCCCGATGCGGCCGTCGAGCGAGGCCCTTCTTAGGGCGCGCGCTCCGGGAGCAAAGAAAGCTTCTCGCACCTTTGGCCTCACATTCTGAAGCCGCGCAACGTGCGCTCGTTCGCCAACTCGGTCCCATGTCGGACCAGCCGATCCCGCACAAGTCTATCCGATCGTTCCGTCGAAGGGATATCTGACCCCTCGCTGGAACGATACCCCATCGGATGGTGAAGCTCAACAGATGTGCAGCGGAGTCAGACATCAGCCGCACCCCCTCTCTCCCCTCCAAACTCGCTCGATTCTCACTTCGGAAGGTGGCCTGGTCGATCCTCAACTGCCCGCGTCGAACGAGCTCTATAATGCTCCCTCCAAGCTCGCTCGTTTTCCTTCTCCTCCAGTACGCGGCGGCTAGAAGGGATGGGCACGGCGGTGGCGACATAGCGGGA
>JAENWB010000025.1:0-5730 GCA_016650275.1 Nitrospiraceae bacterium
AAACAAGTTCCTGGTGATTTCTGAATGCATGGCATTGGAGCTGGCTCCGAAGACGAGCGAGGTCCAGAATTTGACTTCGACCTCCTCGGCCAGGTTGCCCCAGACCATGGCGGTCAGTTTGTCGATGAGCGCGGACTCTGTTTTTTCCAACCCGTCGTAAGTCGAGGGCGAACGTTCGATGCGCTGCTCCGCGAGCACCGCGAAGGTTTCCTTCCACAAATCCAATGGCGTGGTCGCTGTGGGTGCCGCGCTGATTTGTAACGTGGCCTGGAGGGCGTGCAGATATTGCGCGAGATACTTTACCTTGCGGGCGGCGAGACTGCCGGCGGGAATGCCCCACACATGCCCGATTTCGTGATCTTGTAGCGGCGCCGAGATCGCGCTCTGCCGCTCCCGGTCCGTCAGGTCGAGTCGTTTGCGATATTTTTCGGCCATGCGGAGTTGGGTTTGGAACTCGATGCTGAGCCGCTGCTGCTGATAGTCCTCAGCCGTAATCTCATCGGCATCCCAACGCTGGTCCAGCAGGCGGATGGCCGGCTTGGGCAGCACGGTCCTCGCGGATGCGCGCAAGGCGTCAAGCGCGTCAGCAGAGACGGAGAAACGCTCGGTCAGGAGGGTGCTGGCCCGGTCGGCGAAGACCTCACGAAGCTGGGCGAGTCTCCGAAGACTGTCGCATTGCAGCCACGTCCGCTCCCGCTTGAGCCGCACCTGTCGGCGGTATTGGTCGCGCCGCTCCGTGACAACCTTAATCGATTCTTTGGTCATGGTGGTGTTGGTGGGCTTAGTTCCGGCGACGCAGCGGGGATCCGGTCGATCGGTCACGATGTAGAGGATTTCTTCGTCCGTCACGTCGAAGTACTGGAGCAGAATCAGTCGCAGCATGATCCGCCCTTGGATGGGCATGGCATCGATGACGGATTGAATCGTTTCAACGGTCAGGAGTGAAGCGGGTGAAGCTATCGAAGCCATGGGGTCTTTCTGGTCTGTCTTGTCTATCTGGTCTATCTGGTTGTCCGGAACGGCTCACGAGAGAGACCAGAACGACCAGAGAGACCGAACAGACAACATTCTACTATGCCGTGCCGGAATGATGTGACTCCAGATAGAGGGCCACGTATTCGCGAATTTCTTGAATGGTCCCGCTGACGAACATGTCCCGTGGGATTTCCACGCGCGTGAGCGTAGCCGGGTCTACCCCTCGTTCCATCGCGTAATCTTCGTCGATGTACAAGCTCAACGATCCGTCGGGAAAACGGATTGCATAGAGTGCGTTGTTGTCAGCCATTGAACGTGTCGAGGCGCTTCTAACAGGATACTGAAAAAGCCCGCCAGCGTCGTTCTCGTATCGTTCAGACCCTCAACGTACCGAATGAGATTCTCGGACGTCGGAAGCGCTGGAGGGGTTTTTCCGTTCGCCAAGATCCATTGCAAGGGCGAACGGCCCACACGAAGTGCGGTTTGTACCTCCTCGCCTCTTCGCTCGCTGCGGTCTTGCTGGACGGCCTTTTTGAGCATCCTGTTGGGTCTGCCCTTGTTGGCCAATCTATATGGACTATTGAATGTCCAGCCTGCTAAATCTTAGTCCCGCAAGGTATTAGAGGTATCATACAGGTGATTTAGCTGTCAAAGCAGAGAACCAGCCCTGGGGCAGTGTTTGCGTGAAAACAGCGCCGTCGTCACAGGATGGAGCCGTAAAATCCGCCAGGGGGAGTCCTCTCCAAAAAGAACGGCCTTCGATCGTGAGACCGAAGGCCGTGTCCAATGCTGCTCTTTGGTGTGGCGTCAGCCGCCGAGCGTGTCGAGCGTTTCCTTGAGGCTCTTGCGGATGCAGGTGAAAATCGGCGTATCGCGCAGCGTGTAGCGGGAGCCTTCGGTTTCGCGGAGCGCCATCACGAGATCCAGGAAGTCTTCCGGCTTATCGCTTTCAAACGCCACCACCCATTCCTGGTCATCCAACCCGAATGAATAGCTCGTGTTCAGCTTTACCGAGGGGAAGCGATGGCCGACTTCGATGTGCTCGTCCATCATGCCTTGCCGCGCCGCCTTCGTAAGCAGGAACCACTCACGCGTCTTCAGAAACGGGTAGACGAAAATATACTTGGCTTTTCCTGGAACAACGGTCAGCCGTTTGCTCTCTTGATTTTCGTGGGTGTGATGATCCACATAGACCGAGCGCTTGGTGATCGAGAGATAGGAGTAGGGAGTGGTCAGGTACTGCCCCAAGCCCGAGGCCATGATCTTCGTCGTCATGTCCTGGAACAGTTCCATCTCGTAGCTGATCCGCCACAGCATGATGTCACAATCGCCCCTGATCCCGACCGAGGAGTAGGCCACCACGAGGACCTTGCCGGTATAGTCCTCGACCGCACGTATGAATTCTTGCTTGCCTTTGGTGCGCTCACTCTCAGGGAGGCGCCGCCAGGCCGGGTCGACTTTATAAAAGGCGAAGTTCACATATTGGCGTTTAGGTGCTTGGGGCGCTGGGGTTTGTTCAGGGGTCGACATCGAAACTCCTCCGTATAACGTCTTGAAAAGGCGTACTAAGTGGCGGTTGAGTTGTTTATCATTTCATCTTTGCTGTTGTCAACCTCGAAGCGGGGCTGGGCCGTTCGTTGACAGGAAAAGAGTGATCTGGTACTGGCATGCCCATGCGGGCTGCACTGGTCCATCGGTTGAGACGCATGGTGCTGTGTGTGGGCGTTGTTGCGCTGAGTTCTCTCCCTCAGCTGTCGGCCCATGCGATCGACGTACATCCCACCGCGGAGCAGATTCAGACTGCACTCGATCAGGGGGAAGAGGCGGCGCAGAAGGGGATGCCGCCGGATAGTTTCTATGTACGGTTCGGAGTGACAGACGAGGTCAATCCCAAGGGATTTTTAATCACAAAAACAAGCGCCCTATCGGTCATGGCCACGCATATGGCTTTGCGGGGATTGCAGCCCAGTAAAGCCGATGTGACCCAGGTGCTGGAAGACAAGACGATGCTCATCAGCACCGTCATCTTCGGGAATGTCCGTAACTTCGCGGTGGACAGTTACATGGTGCTCGATCAGGGCGGCAAGACGATCAAGCCGGTGACGGTGCGATTCGATGCACAAGCCGACCGCAGCGTCGTTTGGCCGGGGAGTCCTCGGTTCAAGGCGAAGGTCGTGGCGTCGTTCAACTATGCCGACTTCGATCCGAAGGCCAAGACGACCATTACTGTGTATCCGGCTACTGGAGGAGAGTCGATCTTCTCCATAAATTTTGGCGAGATTCATTAGCATAAGAAGATCGTTATTTAATTTATTTGGTTTGTCTTGTTTGTTTGGTTGAACCAGACCAACCAGAGAGACCAGAGAGACCAGATGAACCAGAGTGACGCAGAAACTATCGCCATCGGCACTGAACTGTTGATCGGGGGCCGAACCGATTCCAATTCTCTCTTCCTCGCCGACGAACTCGGCAAGCTCGGGATCGCAGTTCGATTCAAATCGGTCGTTGGTGATGAACGAGTGGATATTGTCACGGCTCTTCACACAGCTGTGAGGCGAGCTCACGTGATCGTCATGACCGGCGGACTCGGCCCGACCGTGGACGATTGCACGAGAGAGGCGGTGGCCTACGCGACTGGACACCTCCTCGGTCGTCGCAAGGAAGCGTTGGAGGGTATGACGGCCCGACTCGCGCAATGGGGCCGCACGCCAAACACAGCGCAGTTGCGCCAGGCCATGATTCCGTCCGGTGCCACGATGCTGAAGAATCCGGTCGGCTCGGCGCCGGGGTTTTGCCTGACCTGGAAGAAGGCGTTGATCATCTCGTTGCCCGGCGTGCCGCGGGAAATGGAAGAGATGCTGCGGCAGGAAGTCTTGCCCTTGCTGCGCGCCGCACGTGAATCGTCAGGCCGGCTTCCCCCGGCGCCGATCGTTCGCCAGGTGTTTCATACCTTCGGTCTGGCCGAGGCGGACGTCGATGCCAAGCTACACGGGCTCATTCCGAAAGGAGTGCCGATCGACCTGGGGCTGCTGGCATCGCCCATGGGCGTGCTGGTCTCGCTGACGATGAAGGGGAACTCATCTGCCCGGGAGAAGAATCGTGCGCTGCTGCAGCAGCTGGCGAACGACGTCCGCTCACGACTCAGCGATTGGCTCTTCGCTGAGGGGCGCGACACGATGGAAGAGGTCGTTGGGCGAGAACTGGTGCAACGAGGGTTGACCCTCGCGGTGGCGGAATCCTGTACCGGCGGGTTGATCGGTCATCGGCTCACACAAGTGGCTGGTTCATCCGCCTACGTGGATCGTGCCGCCGTGTGCTACAGCAATCGGGCGAAGACGGAGATGCTGGACGTGCCGGCGGAACTGATTGCCCGAGAGGGTGCGGTGAGCAAGAAGGTCGCAGCGGCGATGGCCTGCGGCATTCGCGAGCGCGCCAATGTGTCGGTGGGACTCAGCGTCACCGGCATTGCCGGGCCCGGCGGCGGGACCGAGACCAAGCCGGTCGGGTTGGTCTATATCGGGTTGGATGATGGAACCGGCCGGCCGGTCACACAGGAATTCCGGTTTCACGGCGACCGGAATGTCATCAAACAACGGTCCTCGCAAGCCGCATTGGATGTCCTGCGCCGCTGGTTGCTCGATAAGGCCTAGCCCGCATTGTTCATGAACACTTCTGCTGCAATCGCCGATCCGCTGCTACGACGAGCCTTCAGCCGGCGGGCTCGCCCCTCGGACCCTCAACGTACTGCACGAGTACGCCTCAGATCCTCCAGGCTCCGCGCACCGGTCTCGCGACGCGGTTCCGCGATTTCGCGACGAACCGTCATGAATAATGCGGGCTTGAAGTGATCCGGGCGTTCCTTGCCGTCGAACTATCTTACGAACTGCGGGCCGAGCTTGCCACTGTCCAGCAGGAGTTGAAGCAGAGGATTGAGCCGGAGATGACGCGAAACATGCGCATCTCGTGGGCACAGCCGACCTCAATTCATCTGACGCTCAAGTTCCTGGGCGACATGGATGAGCTGGTCATTGATCCGTTGCTGGTTGCGGTCGACCAGGCGCTCGGAAGTCAGGTAGCTGTGAGCGTGCCGCTTGAACGACTCGGCGCCTTTCCCCACCCGCAAAGTCCGCGCGTGCTGTGGGTCGGGCCGTCAGAGAATTGGGAGAAGGGAGCGGAGGCGCAGCGAATCGCGGAGATCCATGGCGCGATCGAGCAGGCATGCGAAGGCGTACGGTTTCTCCGCGAGACAAGACCGTTCAGTCCGCATCTGACCTTGGCGCGAATCAAGATGGGGGAACGGCATGTGGGTGTCGCATTGGCCAAGAGTGGCGTGCTGGATCGGCCCTGTTCATTGGGCGCGCTGGCGGTGGAGTCGGTCGTGCTGATGAAGAGTGAATTGAAGCCGGCCGGTTCAGTCTATACGAAACTGTGGGCCGTGCGGCTGCGGGGTTAATCGTTCGATGTGGTGGCTGGCGACGAGTGACAGATCTCATCGGATAACGTTCGAAGTGTCACCGTCATGATGCGAAATGTGCGATCAAGGTTGGTCATGACCTCAAGCTCATTCTCTCCCCAAGCCCAAAACGACAACATGAGCTGCTGACCTCGCTGCAGTTCCGGCGGCCCTGGCAGGGTTGTAAATCTGACCGACATGATCGTGGCGCCGATGGCACCCCATTCGAATGCTGGATCGGTTCGTCTCAAGGTATGAGCGGTGGCATTAGTTAACCAGTGGATCTGCTCTGGCGATGTATT
>JAENWB010000026.1:0-9914 GCA_016650275.1 Nitrospiraceae bacterium
ACGCAGATGGTCGCGCATCGTTCGCTGAAACTGCTTGGCACGATCGAGGGCGAGACCGAGCGTCTCCCCGAGGAACGTGACATGTCCCATCTTGCGACGGGGACGAATCGCACGCTTGCCGTAGAGATGGAGTACCGCACCGGGAATATCCAGCAGGGCTCGACAGCCTGCGCCATTGTTCATAAAGATTGCGGCATCCTCTCCAATGAGATTCACCATGACGGCTGGGCTCAGCAGACGCACTTCACCAAGCGGCATGCCACTGGTCGTACGAACCTGTTGCTCAAACTGGGACACGCTGCAGGCATCAAGCGTGTAATGGCCTGAGTTATGGGGCCGCGGGGCAATCTCGTTAATGAGCAGTTCCCCGCTGGGCATCTGAAACAATTCGAGACAAAACACTCCGACCCCTTCCAGACGATCCACGACTTGACGCCCAAGCGCGGCTGCTTGCTCGGCCACAGTTGAAGATCCCGTGGCCGGCACCATGGTGGTTCGAAGAATCCCCTCGTCATGTTCATTCTCAGCCAACGGATAGGTACAACCTTGTCCATCAGCTCCACGGACCACCAGAATCGAGAGCTCCCGTTCAAACGGCACCAAGGACTCCACGATCCATCGCATGCCCGGGCGAGCGGATTCTGATAAGGCTCGCTCCACCTCCCGGACATCGGACTCTCCCTGGATTCTCCACTGTCCCTTGCCGTCATAACCGGCTGTGGCCGTCTTACAGAGGGCGGGATACCCGACCTGTTGGACGGTCGTCGCCAATTGATTGGGAGCAGTCAGGCCGGCGAATGGGGGAACGGGAAATCCGTTGGAGGACAAAAACCACTTTTGTTCAAGACGATCCTGAATCACGCTCAAGACGGCGCTCGACGGACGAACCGGTTTCCGCAGTTCCAACGCTCGACAGAGCTCCGCCGGGATATTTTCCCATTCATAAGTCACGACGTTGACCAGGTCGGCAAAGCGTGCAAGAACGTGCGGGTCGTTGAACGCAACGGGAAAGCTATGCGTGGCAACACGATGAGCTGGCGCCTCTGGATCTGGATCCCAGACGGCGACGTGATACCCGAGACGGCATGCCGCCATGGTAAACATGGCGCCCAATTGTCCGCCGCCCAGGACGCCCAGGACAGATCCTGTCTCGACAACTACGGACTTCACGACCGGCGACTCGGACGGCCGGGACCTTTCGTCCTGGTCACCAGGCCCTTCGCTTCAGGAGACTGGAGCACCCCGTCCGTCTGTGTCTGACGGAATAATTTCACGCGGGTGGCAATCGCCGGATACCGGCCCGCCAGAATTTGCGCCGCAAGCAAACCGGCATTCTCCGCCCCTCCGATGGCCACTGTGGCGACGGGAATCCCCCTTGGCATTTGCACGATGGAGAGGAGCGAATCAAGCCCGCGAAGATTCTCCGTCGGGATCGGGACCCCAATGACCGGCAAATGCGTCTTCGCAGCCAGCATCCCGGGAAGATGGGCCGCCCCGCCGGCACCGGCAATAATGACTTCAATCCCCCGGCCGGGCGCTTGTTCTGCATAGGCGAACAAGCGATCAGGAGTCCGATGCGCAGAGACGACCAACAATTCGTGTGGAACCCCGAGATCCGTCAGAATCGCAACGGCCTTTTCTAAGATCGGAAAATCGGATTTGCTTCCACCCAACACCCCGACCAAGGGATGCGGACGGTCCGGTCCTCGCCGCCGTGATTGTGATCCTTTGCTGTGACGAGGCATATTTGCGCGGGCCTTTCTCACTGGCACATGGCTCTCAACGGAGCCCCCACATTAGCGATTCTCTAACTGATGGTCAAGCTCGCCCCCTCTCCACCAGCAATACGTGAGACGTGAATCGTCAAACGTGAAATGTTTTGGATGGAGAGCCCTCAGCAGTCCTACGTTTCACGTTTCACGTTTCTTGAGAGCGACGCGAGAACGCCGCTGGCGGACTTTTTCAGCATCCTGCTAGGCTTGTAGCTCGGCTTGGACCGTGTCGAGGAGGGTCTTCATCTCAAAGGGCTTCTGAAGTGCGCGGTGGGCGCCCAACATTTTGGCGACGTCGAGAAAATTGAGGATGCCAATCATGTCACTGCCTCCGGTGATCGCGATGATTCTTACGTTCGGGAATTCCCGTCGCAATGTGGCGGAAGCCTCCAGACCATCCTGTTCGGGCATGAGAATATCCATAATGACCAGATCGGCCGGGGCCAGCCGGTACTGCTGGAGGGCCTCTTTCCCGTCACGCGCTTCCGTGACGTGATAGCCGGCCTGCTCCAATGTTTCGCGAATCAACTGGCGGATTTGGTCTTCGTCATCGACGACAAGAATAGATGGCATCACGTCCCTCGGCTTCGGTGAATGATTCCGGACCTCGGTTCCCCGCGCCCTGTGTTTCCCGGAGAAGATTTCTGAACTCTACCATCTCCCTGGTAAGCAGGCAAACAATGCGGCATCGTCAGTGCCGATACCCTATCGGCATCGACCGAAGATATATATAGAGTCGTTAAATGAAATTATATGGGGGCGTTTGACTCAGGCAGAGTTGCCGCACGAGACACGCGAGGCGGGCGGGACTGGCGAGGGTTCGCGGTTCGAGGTTTTCAGAACTTCGAACCCAGAACTTCGAACTTCGGATCAGGCCTGACGCTTGACGAAAATGGCGGCGGCTTGTGCGCGTCGTGAGATACGCAGTTTTTGGAACATGTTGAAGAGATAGTTCTTGATCGTCTTATCGCTAAGTTGCATCGCGGTCGCAATTTCTTTGTTGGTCAATCCTTCCGCCACCAACGCCAGCACCCGCTCTTCCTGATGGGAAAGGGAACGTCCCAGCACCGGGCCGGCTTGAGCTGGCCAGGATTTAATCCAACTCAGCGCCCGTTGGGTGAGGGCCGGATTGAGAATTGATTGACCGTTGGAGACGGTACGAATCGATCGAATCAGCAGGTCGGAATCGATATCCTTGAGGATATAGCCCTGTGCTCCGGCCAGCACGGCCGCCAGGACGGACTCATCATCGGTAAACGATGTGAGAAAGATGATTCGTGTCGTGGGATGACTGGCAAGAATATCACGACAGGCTTCGACCCCGGAGCCATCCGGGAGTCGAACGTCCATCAGGGCGACGTCCGGTCTGAGTCGCTTAACCGCTCGTACCGCAGCGGCTTTGGTTCCTGCTTCACCGACGATGGTAATGCCCTGGCGGTTGTGCAAGACGGTTCGCAGGCCGACACGGACCACTTCGTGATCGTCGACCAAAAGCAGGCGAACCCGTTTGGCCTTAGTGGCGACCATGGGAGGCCTCATTCGGCAAGTCGAATACGATGCGTGCTCCCTCGTTCACCTTTGACAAGACGGTGAACCGTCCTCCGATCTTCTGCGCACGGGCGGCCATATTGCCCAACCCGTGCCCGGCCCCTTTGACAGCCTCCGGGTTGAATCCACGGCCGTCGTCGCGAATGCTCAGCCGGACGCCATGTTTTAGCATCTTCAGCGACACCGTGGCCTCTTTCGCGTGGCCGTGCTTGATACAATTACCCACCGCTTCTTGGATAACGAGGAGCAGGTGCAGGGACTGGTCAACCGATACGGCCTGCACAGCACGGTCCTCGATCGCGAGGCGCACGCGCGTAGCCTGATGTTGCGTCAGCGAGTCTAGCATGTGCTGCAGCGCCGTCGGCAAGTCCCGCCCCTTGAGCAGGTTTGAGCCCAGCCCTGCGATGAAGTTCCGGATCTCGTGCATGACACGGTTCAACTGATCAATGGCCTGATCGAGTGGCGGGCCGGACCTCTTGCGAGTGCGTGGGGACATCACCGATTTGGACGCTTCAAGGCCCAGGCCCACAATAAAGAGCGACTGTAAGATGCCATCATGCAGGTCTTGGCTGATCCGCTCACGTTCCTCGATGGCTGTGCGCAGATCACGCTCTCGCTGATGGAGAACCTCTTCGGCTCGTTTCCGATCCGTGATGTCTCGGCTGAAAGCGAAGTTGTACTCCTGCCCCTCGAACGCGACATGGTTTGCTACGATTTCCACCGGAAATATTTCTCCCGACTTCGTTCGATGGCTGGTCTCGTAGCGTAAACGCTTTTCTTCCCTGAGATCATCCCAATGTTGGGTCCATCTGCTCAACTGGTAATCAGGGTCCAAGTCGGGGACGGTCATCGCGAGTAGTTCATCGCGAGAATAACCGAGGCGCTGGCTGGTTGCATCATTCACGTACAAAATCCTGGCGCTGTGATCGATCCAGAATGCCATGTCCGCCCCGCGATCGACGGCCCATTGGGTCAATCGCAACGCCCCCTCCGCCCGCTTGCGCAGAGTGATGTCGGTCACAATCCCGCCAATCCCCCATACAGAATCGTCAGAACCGTCGGCACCGCAGACCGGAAACTTCATGACCAGGCTGGTGTGAACCCCGTCTTGGTAGCTCGCCGTTTCTTCCGTCTCGATGGCATGTCCCTCCTGAAGCACTCGTCGGTCGTTCACCGCGAACTGGTCCGCCTGCTCGCGTGAAAACACCTCGTAGTCCGTCTTGCCGATGATGTACCCCGCCGACAGCTGGAACAAGCGCTCGAACTCCCGATTGACGTAGAGGTAGCGCCCGTCCAGGGTCTTGAAAAAGACGATCGAGGGGCTGTTCATCATGAAGGAGCGCAGCCACCCCTCGCTCTGCCGCAGAGACTCCTCCGTCTGCTTGCGCGCGGTTATGTCCTGGGCAATCGCGATATGATGAACGGGCGTTTCGCCCGACCGCCACAGTGGGGCGACGTTCAGGTTGACCCACACAATGCCGCCGTCTTTGCGCACATAGCGTTTTTCCATGGTGAAGGAGGGTATCTCGCCGGAGAGGAGGCGTGTCATGCTTTCGAGATCCCTCTCCACGTCGTCAGGATGGGTGACGGCTCCAACCGTGGTGGCCAGCATCTCAGCCTCCGTCAGGCCAAGAATCTCACAATATTGATGGTTGAGCTGGACGAATCGGCCCGTGCTTGATTCAATCTGCGCTACTCCCGCTCCGGCCTGTTCGAAGATGGTCCGGTAACGCAACTCAGCTTCCCGTATTACATTCTCCCCCCGCTTGCGTTCCGTGATGTCTTGATCAAATCCGCGATACCCGCCAAACACGCCGTAGGCATCAATGATTGGCACGCCCCTGCATTCAAGGACCACCAGCCAGCCATCTTTGTGACGGTTCGTGTTTTCCATACCGGCAAATGGCTTTCGTGCAGCGGCAATCGGTCCGAACAGGCCAGCGACACGACGGGCTTCTTCCTCGGGCATGAAATCAAACGGGGTCTTGCCGAGCGCTTCGTCTGGTTCGTATCCCAAGAGGTCGCGAATCTTGGGACTGCAGTAGGTGTAGACGGCCTGTTCATTGACCTCCCACATCCAATCGGTCGTCGCTTCCGCCAGCGCACGAAACTTCGCTTCGCTGGCGCGCAGAGCTTCCTCCGCCCGCTTGCGCTCGGTGATGTCGAGGACGGTACAGGCCATTCTGAGCGGGTGGCCGGTCGCGTCCCGAGGGACTTCGCCGAGCGCATGCACGACACGCACATCACTATTCGGGCAGACAATGCGGTACTCGATATCGTAGGGCGTCTTTCCCGCCAGCGCGTCGTTGATCGCCGCCAAGACGCGGTCGTGATCGTCCGGGTACAGCGAGGCCAAGAACATGTCGTACGTGAGGCGGATCGAGCCGGGCTCATGGCCGAAGATCCGATACAGCTCGTCTGACCATCGAATCACTCCACTGTCAATTTCCCAATCCGAGCTCCCCAGATGTGCGAGCGCTTGCGCGTCGACGAAATGGCGCTCGCTTTCGCGTAGAGTTTCATCGCCTTGTTGGCGCTGCAGCTCTGCTGCGGCCCTCGTCCCGAAGATCTGCAACAGATCTTTAATGAGGGGGCCGCGAGCAATGGGTCGATCATCCATAATGACGAGGAGACCAAGCGGTTTCCCCGATTTGTCGAAGAGCGGCATCCCGCAATAGCTGTCGACTTCCAGTTGGGCGAGGAGATGATCTTCCGGGAACAGACTCTGGACACCCGATTCGTACAGGCAATACTGCCGCCCGATCACAGTGGCGCAGGGTGTATTCCGTGGGTCATACTCAAACGGTACAAGGAAATCCGTTCCCGACCAGACGGCCAGGATGCGCACCCTGGCGAAAGCTTGTTCACGCCATTCTCCGACAAAGGCGTAACGGACATTGAGGGCCTGTGCGAGGTGTCTGACTAAGGATCGGAAAAACTCTTCTCCCGTATCGGCCGCCGTCCCTTCGACGATGGTTCGCAAGAGGCCAGCCTGCTCTGGCTGGTCCTGCAGGTTGCGATCGAGATGCCAGTCTCGCTCGGCGAGTTCTCGCTGAAGGTCTGCAACCTGCAATCGCAGAGATTCGAGTTCAGACATATGACCGGTACCGCTCATGGTGCGACTCCTTGCCACGTGCCATGGCCATGTGAGAGGGCTGAGTACGAGTGACGACGGCTCGATCGTGCATGCGCCATCACGTGATGCATTGAGGATTCACTACGGCGCTGGACCGAGAGGAAGTGACGGGAGAGGAAACAAAGACCTTCGCAGTAGTGTTTCCAAGGGGCGCACGGCAGCGTATATGTCAGGTGAGGATCTGGTTGCAAGAACCGCATGTGCGCCCTCCACAGCTAGTTTGGTTCTGCATGGTCACTTGGGAAGGCGTCAGTGTCCTATGGAAGGCCGTTAAAAGTCTAGCCCGCATTATTCATGACGGTTCGTCGAGAAATCGCTGAACAGCGTTGCGAGACCGACGCGTGGAGCCCTGAGGACCCGATGCGTACTCGTGCAGTACGGTGAGGGTCCGAGGGACGAGCCCGCCGGCCGAAGGCCTGTCGTAGCAGCGGATCGGCGAATGTAGCAGAAGCGCTAATGAATAATGCGGACTAGATCCAAATGGGTCTCCGGGCGGTTCAAAGAAGGGAGCGAGACTCCGGGAGACAGAGTGGACCGGGAGGGAGCGCTCCCGCGCCATGGCGTGCGGGCTTGTTCACCAGGGGGTGGGAACGAGCAGTTATTTGTATTTGGTGCCGAAGGCGGGACTTGAACCCGCACGGCTTGCGCCACACGCCCCTCAAACGTGCGTGTCTGCCATTTCACCACTTCGGCACTTGGCAGGAGCTTGAAAAACCCCCGCAACTGCGTTCTCGCATCGCTCAAACCCTCAACGTACTCAGCAGTACGCCTCGGGCTTTCGCTCGCTGCGGCCTGGCTGCAGGGATTTTTGAAGCTCCTGCAACTCAGGATGCTTAAATAGACTGTCACGTTGTCTCGTGCCTGCGCTTCACAAACGACGAACGACAGTCCGTGGGAAGCGCATTATAGAAGTGGGCCAAAATCCTTGTCAATCAATAGAGGCTCCGGTAGAATCGGGCGGCTCATGCTCACTGGGTCCTCCAACGTTGTGCAAAGTCACCACAACCTCATTTCCACGCTCAATGATGTCCTTGAACAACGGGCACAGGGATCCGTCGCTGCGTTGTTCGACGTCGATAACACGCTCCTGCCGGGAGAGGCCAGCGAGGTGCTATTCTTCGGATTTCTGTGGCGGCGTGGTCTGGTGGGATGGGGCGAGTTGAGACGGAGTGCGGCCTGGCTGGCGGGGCACCTTCCCCCGTTCTCGCTGCACTCGCTCCGAGAACGAAAAGTGTACCTGACGGGCAAGCGCCCCGCAGATATTGAATCGTATGCGCGGGAGTTCTGTCAGGCCAAGATGATCCGCAGGCTATCCGTGCAGGGTCGCGCAAAGCTGGACGCGCATCGACAGGCCGGACACCAGCTGATTCTTGTGACTGGCGCACCTGATTTTTTGATCGCACCCCTTGCGGAGTTTTTGGGCGTGCCCACAGTCTTCGCGGCGAAGCCGGAGCAACGGGATTCTGTCTATACCGGTGCGTTGATTCCTCCGTTGCCCTATGGCCGTGGTAAGCGTGAGCTGATCCTCGCCCATGCTCAAGAAATGGGCCTCGATCTGGCTGGCTCCTACGCCTATGGCGACAGCCCCGGCGATCGCGACATTCTTGAACTGGTCGGGCATCCCTTGGTGGTCAACCCGATCCGGGGCATGGCGCGGATCGCCCGGCAACGTGGATGGTCGGTCACGACGTGGAAATGAACAAGATTGCCTGAGGTGATCAAGTCGGAATGTCTTCAAGTCATCAGGTCCCGGACTTTTGACCTTCGACTTTCAGACTTTGTGACGCGAGCGTTGTATGCGAGTTACCGAGATCTTCCATAGCATTCAAGGCGAGTCGAGCTACGTCGGACAGCCCTGCGTGTTTGTACGACTGACCGGATGCCCGCTCCGCTGCACCTGGTGCGATACCGACTATGCCTTCTACGGAGGGCACGAATGCTCGATCGATGAGGTCCTGGCTAAGGTGCACACCTATGGGTGCCGCCTCGTGGAGGTTACCGGAGGGGAACCGCTTGTCCAGCCTGAGAGTCTCCCGTTCATGACCGGACTGTGCGATGCCGGCTATACGGTCCTCCTTGAGACTAGCGGCGCCGTCGATATCGCGCCGGTCGATCCCCGCGCGCATATCATCCTGGATGTGAAATGTCCGGGGAGCGGGATGACAGATCGGATGCACTGGCCGAACCTGTCACAATTGGCGGCTAAAGACGAGGCGAAGTTTGTCCTGGCCGACCGGGCCGACTACGACTGGGCCCGTGAGATTCTTGCCCAGTACGATGTAGCCAGACGCTGTACGGTACTCTTTAGTCCGGTCTTCGGCGCGATGGATGTGCGCCAGCTGGCCGAATGGATTCTGGTCGATCGTCTACCGGTCCGTTTTCAATTGCAGATGCACAAGTACATATGGGCGCCCGACCTACGAGGGGTATGAGGGACGTGAAGCGTATCTCGCTGTTCGCGCGTGACGCGCGAGACTTGCGAGAAGAGCGGGACTGGTCGGAAGTGTCATCTGAGCGAGTCGCGCCCGGCTCGCGCACGATTTACGAGCAACGAGAACGAAGGAGACGTGAATGAAGATCATGCAGGTCACGGTACAAGTTGGGCGAGCGGAGACCGCATCCGCAGAGGCGTTGGTACTCACGCACTGTGAAGGAGAAGCATGGGCCAAACAGGATGCGGCCCTGCTCGATCGGGCCCTCGGAGGCGCGTTGAGCAAGCTGGTGCAATCCAAGGAATTCGAAGGTAAAGCTAATGAAGTATTGCTCTATCACACACAGGACGCGGTGCCTACGAAGCGGCTCGTGCTGGTCGGTTTGGGCAAGAAGACCGAGGTCACGCTTGAGACGATTCGGCAAGCGATGGGCTCAGCCGCGAAACGCGTCCGTCGGGCGAAGGTCGGGTCCTATACCGTCGTGCTTCCAACGGTGCCGCCTGGCGGGATGTCATGGGTCGAGGTGGCGCAAGCGATGGTTGAAGGGGCGATCCTCGGCAGCTATCAGTTCACTGTCTATCGGACCGCGGCTACCTCAGAGCAAGACGTCGCAGGGATGAGGATTCTCATCCCGAAGAAGGGACAGTTACGGCAGGTCACTGAAGGGATCCGGCGAGGCGTCGCCACGGCAGAGGCAACCGTCTTTGTCCGTGACCTCTGTAATCATCCTTCCAACATCCTGACCCCCACCAGGGTCGCCAACGAAGCGAAGACCCTCGCCAAGACTGAAGGGATCACGATCAAGATTCTCGAACAGAAGGAGATGGAGCGTTTGGGGATGGGCGCGCTGCTCGGCGTGGCGCGCGGAAGCCAGGAGCAGCCCAAGTTCATCATCCTTGAGTACAACGGGTCCAAGAAAAAAGACGTACGTCCAGTCGTGCTGGTCGGAAAAACGATCACCTTCGATACGGGCGGAATCTCCCTGAAGACCGCCGAAAATATGGAACGCATGAAGGCCGATATGAC
>JAENWB010000027.1:0-8527 GCA_016650275.1 Nitrospiraceae bacterium
CACCGCCTCCCTCTTAAAGTCCTCGGTAAACCGACGTCGAGTGCTTGCTGGCATGGGCACCTCCAATTTCACCATTCTCCCCCTTTATAGAGGTGTCTGTAAAATCGGGGGAGGGTCAACGTCCCTCAATGTCACTGTGATTTCTTCCTTCACTTCAGGAAATGAGATCTCGAGCGCAAGGTCACGATCGAGTGGTGCATCCATCTCCAGACCCACCAGACGGGGGCGCCGCGCGAGGGTTCGAAGAGTCGTCATCAGTCACTCAGCGCGGTCGCTCTATTGGTCCAGCCCATCGATGGCCGTTGAGATCGAACAAGTCGAAGTTTTCGCCGCTCGCCGTCAGCGGTCTGTTCCCATCGAGCCCCTGATGATACACACTGACAATCCGCTCATCGCTCCCGTCGAGTTCACTAAACCAGTACCAGTCCCCATGGGTCGGGGCCTGTGTCGTCCAGATCATTCTTCGACCTCCCTCGCCTGTGATCAAGCACCGGCTTTGACCGCTGTGGTGATGTATTTCGCGAGAGACGGTACTCGACGTTCGACCCAACCGCCTTGCGATTGCCGAGAGGTCAGTCCTGTGCACAGGCCTCAGCTGACTTCCTCGCGCTCAGCAGATGAAAGCCGCCGGTATTGTGTGTGGTTTGCTTACGGATACATCGTACTCATATCCGTTGCGTTAGATGTCTGACTCCAAGAGAGAATCGAGCCCCAAGTCTTCTAGCGGTGTCTCGAGCGAAAACTTGGCCACTTTTGTTCGGGACAGACTTGCTGACATTTTGACTCAGATCATCTGGGTCAATTCGATTGGTATGGTTTTCGTTTGGTTTACCATGTACAGACAGGCGAGGTCTCAAAGCTGGCTGGGGACCTCACAATGAATCGATCGACGTGTCGCCCCATCGGTGCCTGAAGACATGTGTGCCGGCATGGGTCTCCGCGACAGCCCTTGCGGGAGTGAGGTCCCGTGCGCATGGACGGCATCGATCGCATCGGACGGAAGTCGCGTATCCGCAGGCGCGTTGCTAAACGAGTCCGCAAACAGGCTGGGAGAACATCCTTGCCGCATCATGTGTTCGACGAATGCGTCAAGGGGAGAGAAATTCTCCGGCCCCATGCCTTGCATATTCCATTTGGACATGTTGCATGGGAAGGATTGCCGATGGGCATGCACGAATTCGTGCGGGTGGCAATAGAACACCAGCCGCGAAGCACGTCGGGAGATCCGGCGAACCATCCACTTCATCACTGATAGTCCGAGTACTCGAAGTGTAGCCATGTTGATGGGGAGCAGGAACGCTGAGGGGGCCATCTCGATGAGCGAACTGTGTCCCGGCAGGCGCAGGTGGGATGACGAGAGGCGGTACGGCTCACTCGGAGCACGAAAGTATTTCAGGTAATGCACCCGACCGAAGCCGCAATCAAATCGTCGTGCCGGCACGGATGAGTCGTAGAGATATCCCTCGTCCTCGAGCGCGCGCAAGGTCGTTTCGCCGATCCACAAGCTCGGTGCGCGAAAGACGACGGGGCGAACCCCTGAGGCTTTCTCCACGGCCTCCGTGGCCAGCCGGATCCATGCTCGCTGCTGGTCATAACTGGCCGACCTGAAATCCTCGTCCTTCTCGAGGCCACCGTGTTCCCAGCCATGCGTGCCGAGTTCGTGCCCTCGCCGCCGACAATCTCTGATCAGATCCGCATAGGTTTCCGCAAACCGTCCGGCAACAAAAATCGTGGCCTTCAGCTTCCACCGATCACAGAAATCCAGCAAGCGTTCCAGCCCGACCTCGGACCCGGGGACCCAGTCCACATCGATAGTGAAGTGCCACTGCAGGGCGGTTTGTGCACGCATGTGGCGGAGGAATAGCGATCCATTCGACTGCTCAGAGGGAGATCGTGACAAAACCCAGTGCTTATGTTGCTTTTTTAGGTCCTCGGCCTTCCGGTGCATCTCGGTCTCCGCCATACCTGACGTGTCACTCGCCTTCGCCTTCAATTTCTTAATCTTGGCTTGCATCTCACCCAGTTCAACAGACATTTTAAAGCTCTCTTTCTTCTACACCGCATATTTCTTGGCCATGTCAGGCGCCTCCTTAGACTCATTCCTGAGGTCCTCAAAGGAAACCTTACTCGTCTGCCGGCCACCACGCCGGCAGACGAGCAGGAGTTCGTCTACGTTTGAGACGTCGATCAGGCCAGACACCCAGGCCAGGCGCTTCTGTAGGAACAGCCCGAGGGGTAGAAAAAGCCCGTTGTACCAGCGCATCGCCTGTACCCGCCGGTGAGTCAGGCCCCACACGGCGAAGTCGAGGAGCCAGCCGCTCCGGGGCTGCATGCCGAAGGCAGCGCTCTGCTCCAGCACGAAGGCATGCTCTCCGAGGATGGCCAGGAGATCGTCAGGGTCATAGCGTCGAGCATGACCCACAAGGGCGTCGAAGGCACTCCAACGCGCTGGATGAAGAGGTACTGAGAAGATGACGGTCGCATCGTCCTTCGCAACCCGGCGGAGCTCGCGAAAGGCCTGCCGATCATCCTCGATGTGCTCGACGATGTCGAAGGCGCAGACCAGGTCAAAGCTGCAGTCGGGGAATGGCAGGGCGGTAATCTCGCCGAGCGTCGCAATGCCGCCACGGGCCCTCAAGGGAGACAGAGATGGTTGGCTGATTTCGACGAAGTTCGTGCCGGCGATGGGAAGTCTTGGGCGCAGGCCTGGGCCGATTTCGAGTCTCGCCGGTGCTGATGCTGCAAGTGCGGAGAGCAGCGGCCAGGTGTTGAAGCGCTGCGGCAAGGTCACATCACTCGCCGACCAGAGAGAGTCGTAGAAGTCTCGGTTGACGGTGGCAATGGCCTGGCGCGTCGCGTCTTGCGTACTTCCTGACGGCATGGCACCAGCGAGGCCAGGAACCGCTGTCCCCGCATTCCCAACCCGATCGAAATTACGCTCTGTTGAAATTATCCGACTCATGCTGGGTTACCGCAGGCTGTTGGAAACGAATAGAGCTTGCCGACACCGTATGGCTTACGTCAATGGTCTTTTCATGGACCAGCACGCCTTCGATCTCCAGTAATAACTCGCTTCGGCACATCTCTCCTTGAAGGTACAAAACCTGAGTATGTGAAGGCAGTTGGTCATTGAGGATGTCGCGGATCGTCGCGAAGTGTTCTGGATGTCGAATGTAAATCTTGAAGAGGGTCTGGCCATACCACTGTCCGCGAGTGATTCGGTGGAGCTGCTCAGTCTGTGCGATCAGTGCATTGAGGTTGAGGATTGTTTCCAGGGTCTGTTGATGCGGCTCGCCGATGTGCTCACTCACATGACCGACCACGCTCGCCGTGCCAGCGATGAGCAGGTGGGCCCCCGAGATGGATGGCCGCAGGGTGGCTCTCGCGAACGACGGGCTGCGCGGACCATAGACACGAGGATACTCGTACGCGCTCACCTGCCGCGGATTCTCGACGTGCGTTCCAGGCAGCTTCGCCGCCAGGAAATGGATGTTCAGCGGTCCGGACATTGTCCCAACGGCAGTCCCCGCAGGTAGGGTTCGAGGGAAGTCCGAAGGGTCCTGGACCAGGGCCTGGTGTCGGCCCGCGCAAAAATGCTGGTACCGTTCCAGCCCCTCGGATTTACGGTTGATGTGGGGGAAGTAATTCCATGCTCGCAACAGATGAGGGTAGCCCAGGGCACGAGCCTGGACGAGCAGGCGTCGATAGGCGTTGTAGGTCAGGATATCCAGCCGCGTGCCAGGGCGTTCTTCCTCTTGCAACGCGCCAAAGAGCACCTCATCGTTCATTGCGCAGTGGAAACCCTCGGTCTGGTGATAGGTAACCGGCAGGGTGCTTGTCCATACCTCGGCCAACGGAGGCCCGATGAATTGCGGTAGATCGAGGCAGACAACCGGACAGGCAGCAAAGCCACTATTGTCCCGGGGACTCCGGCCATAACGGACGATACCCAGGAAGTTGGATGGCGAGGCCTTCAGAAGTGTTTCGAGCTGTGTAGTCTTCACATACTCCGTGCGGAAAGCATGGACATTGGACCGCGGGATACGTGGAGCGGAGGTCACCGATGGCAACCCAACGCCCCGCTCCACCACGCACTGGTTTGACTTGGTTCGGCTCATACTGCTGATCTCCACTTGTAGTCAACGCAGCAACGAAGCCACCGAGTTCACCGTGTCATTTTTGACCTCGGTCCCTCGCAGAATGGATTCCTCTGCGTTCGTCTCGACATCGATAGGGCAACCTGCACAGCTTCGCAATAGGACATCTGACTCGCGGTATCTTTGAACCGGACCAGCGTATGGTACCCCTGCGCTAGGGAAGAATCGCATCTCCCGCTACGTTCGTGTACACCGGGGTGAAAATGAACCCCAAGACCGGGGGGAACCACCACATGACCGACGTGTCTGACTGCACAATCCGCACCTTCGTTGCACCGACTTTTTTGGCCTCATCGGCAAAAGCCTGAACTGTCGCGTTCAGTGTGGCGTCTCCCACGATCGGTTTCTCCATGAACAGGTTTATCGCGTAGGTCCTCGTGTTGATGTGCGTCAGCTTGTCGCCGTCAACCCCTTTTATACCGCGCAAATCACCAGCGGTATCGGTTATTGTGCAGCCAGCGGCAACTCCCATGACACACACGAGCATCGCCATAGCAGAATATCTCATATTTTCCTCCTGTGGATGAACACACGCTTATTCGTGTGCAAATTCGGTCTAAATTTATCCTACAGTCAGACTGCAAACTGTCCAAAATTGCTCACATTTGAAGAATTGATCTGGCAACACCTTCACCTCGCCCGGCTCGAAATCAACGATGTCTATTTGAGAGCATGCTAGCCGTACAAGACAATATGGAGGAGTGAACTGTGCACTTCCATTTTGCCGTTTTACGTAACGAAGCCCAGCTTTTAAAACTTATTCAGAAATGAACGGACGCACGACCGCGTCAGTTTCTTCATGGATAGGTTCCGCAAGATGGGCTTCCTTCACTACAACAACTGTGGGTTGCACGTGTACCCTCTCCCCGCCATGTGATCCTGCACAACTGGTTTTCCTTGGCAGGATGCTAAAATATCCTCCAGCGTCTCAAGTGCGCGACAGACACGATCTGAAGTTTCAAGTTCAGGGTTCGAAATTCCGGAAACCTCGAACCCTCGCCCGTCCTGCCAGTCTCCTGCGGTTATCCTGCGGGGATTCACCCATTGCTCCAGTTGCGCGGACCATTGGATTTCCATCGTGCCATTATCGTGTTCCACCGCCGGCTAGAAGGCCAGATAGATCCCGAGCCCGACGCTTTCGACCTTCTGCCCATAGAACTGCCCATAGGGATTGTTACCGTGATAGTAGTTGACGAGGACTCGGAACCGTCGAAGTGCTCCAGCCCGCGCAAATTCCAGTCCGCCCACGACATTCGCGTTGAGGGTCCAATGCAATTGCTCAAATGTTTTGAAGTCCGCCCCGAAGACCGGGGTCATAACGAGAGGCCCGCTCACGAACCGTTCAATCGGACCGCTGCCCCACGTCGGCCCTCGCAGTTCGACTCCCGCCTGTGCTTTGAGCCGGTCCAGGTTGCCCGGCTCACGATGCAGCAAGTATCCGCCGCCGGCATACAGGCGCCCCCAGCCACCAGGGGCATCCAGGGACAGAATCGCTTCCGCTTCTTCATAACTGTAGTTCACACGGCCGACTCCGGGATTGTGGAGCACAAACTCATCGCCCAAGTGCGTGCTCTGATGGTAGAGGCGCATACGCGTCGAAAAGAGGCCTCTACGCCAGGACAGGGGAATACCGGCCACGTAGTCAGTATTGATGAGGTCGTAGGACGGCGCATTCAGATCAAATTGAGAGAAGACACCGGCCAGAAGCCCCACCTGCCACCCGTTACATCCCCGTCGGCGCGAATAGAATCCGAAGTTTTCTCCGAGGCCGACCGATCCGACCGTGGCCGAGGTGTTCGAGTCTCTGGCCTTCACGGCCTGTAAAATCGCGAACGTCTGCGGTTGCTTCGGGTCCGCGAGGAGCGGACGGAAGACATCGCCACCGGGAAAGGGAATACTCACCGTCGAGCCGGGTTCTTCAGCCGCAGAGGCCTGAGTAGCTGTGTCGTAACGACAATCGAGAGGAGGAGCCACCTTTTCGCCCTCTGCTTCACCCGCCCTGGCCACCGACCCCCCGCTCCCCCACAATACAACTCCCATCACCAGCACCCAACAGACCTTCACTTGAATGGCTCGAATTTTACAAAGACCCCACACTGTTATCTCCCCCTTCAATCGCGCTGCTTGCGGAAACCCCAAGACAGTTGCGGACACCTATTTATGTCCCTCCAGAGGCCTTACACCCTTCGACCTTGAATGACACGAATCAGAATTACCACGATCGCGATGACTAAGAGGGCATGAATGAATCCGCCCATGGTGTACGAACTGACAAGACCCAGAATCCAGAGGACAACCAAGACGATTGCGATGGTCTCGAGCATGGTACTTCTCCATTCATTATAAATTAGCCATTCGTAAATCTGCTGGGGCGACCATACGCTCCCTCTTCATTGAAACTGCTTTCTTACCCGCCACATGCCGAGGTTTGGAAGCCTGCAAGTGAATGTCGAACCTTTCGACGGGGAGTTTCGGCTCCCCGCACACAGCCTTCTGGGGCGTAACCCCAATACATCTAAGCGCACGAGTACCCTGCTGCCAGCGCTCGCTGATTTCTCACTCGGGCGACCACGCCACCGCAATGTGCTCCATTGGCCGCTGACAGACTGCTCAAAACAGCTCACATCTGAATAGTTGTATTCCGGGGCAGCGTCACGCCGCTTCCTGGCGAAACCGCTGACTCTGAAGGTGAACCTAGTCGTGGAGGACGATATTGAGGAGGGAGCTGTGCACTTCCATTTTGCCGTTGTACGTAATGAAGCCCAGCTTTTTGAACTTATTCAGAAATGAACTGACTCGCGACCGCGTGGTGCCGACCATCTCGGCGAGCGTGTCCTGGCTGATCTTCTGAATGGCTACCTCAGGCATACCGTCTTTCCCATAGCGGGCTAGTATCAGGAGGACCCGCGCCAACCGCTTCTCGACCGAATTGAAGAGATGAACAACTAAGTCATCTTGGGTGCGCACATTGCGAGACAGCAGATAGGCCATAAACAGTTGGGTAAAGCTGGCCTCACTGTTGAGTACACGGACCATGGTGGTCTTATCGATGCGCATGATCATGGATGCCTCTATTGCAGTGGCGGTTGCCATGTACGCTGGTTGCCCTGAAAGGCACCCTTCCCCAAAAAAGTCTCCGGGATCCAGAATCGCGACGACAGCTTCTTGTTCGCCCTTCCGAGAAAGCACGGTGAGCTTCACCCGGCCCATCTGGACATAGAACACGGCATTGGCCTCATCCCCTTGCGAAAAGATCAGGTGCTTCCTAGGGGCTCGCAGCGTCGTTTTGCCGTGGCCATTTCTGGCAAGAAAGGTCTTGGGGTTGAACGATGTAGCTCGATTTCTAGCCGCAGGCGTCTTTATTTTCCTGCTAGGAATGAGTCCGACGACCGTACCTGTTTCTGTTCGCAATTTCGTTCGTAGTCTGTCCATAGGTGCACTACGTCCTCTACGCGGTCCTTCGTGGCTTCAAGATGTTGATCTATTTTGGATGATAATAGTCCCATCGATGTGAAGTCTGGTCAAAATTGCTCAGTTCCGAAGGGAAGAGGCTGACTGCGTGAAGCTGACTCTGCGCGAATGTCCGTGAAAAAGATGATCCTCATGCCGTTCCAACCTCTGTTCTCTTCATGAGAGCCTCTCCATTAGAAACACCCAGTGGAGAGGCACCACTCCACTGAGTGTTCGCAGACAGACTCTCAACTGATTTACTCTGTCTTGGCTTTCAGTTCTTTCGCCTCGCCTTTGATTCGCTCTCCGGCTGCTTTGGTTTTCCCCTTCGCCCGTTCTATCGCGCCGCGCACTTTATTTCCTTGGGCCTCTTCCGTGAGGGCTTTCGCTTCCCCCTTGGCCTTCTCAGCATTCGCGTTCGCCTTTCCCTTCATGTCCTCAACAGCAGCCTTCACTTCATCGGCTTGAGCAACACCTTGAATGCCAACGAACACAAACAGAAACGCGAGGGCGACAATCGTAAAAGTTCGCACGGGTACCTCCCTGGTTAGAATTTTAAAAATTGTGGTCTCGGGTGATGCGCTGCACCACCATCAGTTGACCGGCACAGTGTGCCTGATGAACCGGACAGGGTCTGGTCAATATTGCTCAGTTGTTGAGCTTGTCCATGCGAGGCAGTGGAATCTAGGACATGGGAAATCTGGACATTTTTTTGCGAGGCGCCAGATTGCGCTGTCGAGAACGATTATCCCTCCGCCCCGACCTTCCGTTATGATTGACACTGACCCACTACTCACTCGTTTTCTCAGTTGCGAGCGCTCCCTCAGGCTCGTATGATAGATCCATGACTTCTGGACCTGTCACGCGCATCAAGTCGAAGACGCCCGTGCCCTACGAACTCACGGCTATTCATCACGATA
>JAENWB010000028.1:0-8521 GCA_016650275.1 Nitrospiraceae bacterium
ACCTATTCCTCGATTTTCACTTGGCGGATCAACCTGGCTGGGACCGGGTGCTCAAAGGGTACCTCATCCAACCAATAGTAGGCGACCAGCAGTGGACCGTCATCCGTACGGTGCAGGGCAAGCCTGAACCCTATGATATAGCCGGGGTCGCACGGCGGAAGGTCCTGCATATTCCGGTAGGCGTGCCGGCCATGTTCCTCTTGAATAAAGCCAATATCATCATCGACGCGACATTCGGGGACGAACGGGCGCTGGTGGAAACCCTGGCGCAGTGGTCGACGGACCGGCAACGGCTCATCCGTCCGTAACCACACGACCACCCACTCCGCAAACGGTCGCGGACCATGAGCCAGTCGGCCGGAGTCGCCAACTCTGAGCTTCTGGCGCACTCAGAATCGACACCGGGGCGGAGATCCACGCGGACGCGGAGACGGTGGACCACATCGTGGAGGCGTTCAATTGAGCGGAGGACGCCATTGGGTGGGGAAAAGGACGTGGACGCCCTGATGACGGTCTACTCTGAGCACTATCGCGATCAGGATTTGACGAAAGCGGACATGCAGAAGATCTGGAAGGGCTTGTTCGAACAATACGATCGGATCGCCACGCTCCATGCGTTTTCTCGCATCCTGGTGACGCCAGGAGATCCTCCCACGGCACAGATCACCTGTACCGGGGCCCTGTGGGTGACATCGGGCCTGAATGATCAACGGATGAACCTGTCCAGCTTGGCGGGGGATATTCATCACCTGATGTATGAGCATGGTGCCTGGAAAATCGTAGGGCAGGGACGGAACGCCCCAAACCGGCCGGAGTTCGGCCAGGCACCGCCTCCGCTGTTTTAGGTCAACGCCGTGCAGTCCCATGGTCTTGGCATGGACACCGACGAACTGAACGGCGGAGTAAGTTCGAATCCATCGTACTGAGATGGGTCACCTGTTCGGGATTTTTTTCCAGCGTGAAGGAGGGCGTGCACATGACGAACGAGGAAAAAGAAAAGCGCATCCGTCCATGGATTAATCCGGAAGAGCGGGTCACAGTGCATTTTCTCGATGCGCCGGACCTGAACACCACCGTGACGGGCTGCACGGATCAATTGGTGGACCTCTCGATCGAGACGCACGTGCCCCATCTGCAACAGCACATCTCACTCCCGCTCAGCCAAGTTGAGGTGGCAGAAGACTTCTCCCACTACACGCGAGATCCCGAGCGACCCCTTCAACGACAACGATTGATGCTGGTCATCAATGAGAAGCGCCCACCCATCATCTATTAGCGAACACGGGAGCGAGATCCGCTGCGAAGCGGGATGAGCACGCACTCGCCAGTCAGCAGAATCCGTGATCCTATGGGCGAATGGTCCGTAGACGAAGCCCCGTACCCTAAGCATGCGCCGGTGGGCCACCTGTTGGAAGAGGTGAATGATAGCGAGTTGTAGAAATGATATCTCCACGTCTATCCTCTGATCCAGACCAAATCTCCCTCAAAAGCGAATTAACTCCACAGGGTACTCGGCGGAATTTGTTTGGATGGGTGATTGCGGCGGTCGCCGGATTCTTTGGACTCAGCCTGGGGGGGGGGCTGCTGGCCGGTTACGTAATCGCGCCGGCGCTCAAGCGCCGGGAACCCTTGTGGGCCCCAGTAGGGCCAACAGGGAGTTTGCGCGGGTCATGGTGAATGTCAGTCAGGAAACGCTGACGGAGATGATCGGCACGACGCGATCCCGCGTCAGTTTCTTCATGGATAAGTTCCGCAAACTGGGCTTCATTGAATACAACGGCGGGTTGCACGTGCACAGCTCCCTCCTCACCGTCGTCCTCCACGACTAGGCCCCCGTCTTCCAGCTGACGCGTCGCACAGGAACTGCGTCCTGTGGGCTGTCAGAACATATTTTCACAAGCGAGCAAATTTGACCAGTTTTCCGCACTCGCAAGATGGATGATGTAAGCGGTAGGCGCATTATATCCGATGACCAAACGATGGCTAGCATTTGGAAGGAGACCGTATGAGGAGACTCTTCGCGCTGCTCCTGGTCATACTCCTCAGCAGTCTCGGCGTCGCAACCCTCTCCTACACGGCTGGCTCGACGCTCGTCGAAGGGGATGTGCTGAAGATTGAAGGAGAATTCTATACGGAGCATGACACGGCCGGCCATGAAGTGCGCCTGCATGTCGACAAGACCACACAAGTGGAGGGGGCCTTCAAGGCGGGGGACAAGATCGAGGCCTACGTGACGGAGAACGGCCACGCGCGGTCCCTGTACCATCTTACACACATGGAGCCAGCGAAGTAGGTTCCGAGAGACCATGAGGGGACTGGTGGTGGCGGATAGGGCGACGCAATCACGCCGCTGCTTCAGGTGTCAGGACCTGTTGGTCAGCACCAGGATACTGGATATGGCGAGCACCGCGGATCCACCCACCTTTCTGGCCTAGCGCTGTGTGGGCTGTGACGACCTCACGGCCCCAGGCATCGTGGCCAATCGTACCGGCAAGGGTGCCGCGGAGCAGAGTCGGGTTCGTCGGCATGCCGCACCCACGCGGTTCGACCGTGCCTAACCCCATCCCGCGACTTGCGGAGGGAGCAGGACGAAGGGTGACCGTGCCACAAGCATCGCACTGCGCATGCGCGTAGGGTACAGGGAGAGGACGCGTCATGGCCACCCAATCCAACGCTTCGAGAGACAATTCTCATCGCCGTGCTGCATACGCCCGGGTGTACGCTAGAGGCACTGGTCCGCACCTGTTCGGGGTGTACGTGGAATCAGGTCTTTTGCGAAGTCGATCGGCTGACACGCTCGGGCGAGGTGTACATGAAAAAACGCGATCAATTCGACTATACGCTGATGTTGGCACCACCTGCCTCTCCACAAGCGGGTCGTGGCCGTCCCGTCACGGGTGCGTCGCCGACGCGCTGACGCTGTCGGCACATTGAACGGACCAAGAAAGGGAGCATGGCCCATGGGTACGCAATCACTGAGTCCCACACCGCGAACGGAGCGAACAGTTTTTAAGCGATCGAGCACAAAGATGATCAACGAGGACCCCTCCGACTCCACGCCCACGCCGCTCGCCTCTTCCAACGACTCAGGCATTCTCCATGCGCGGATTCAAACACGCGCGTATGAGCTGTATGAGGAGCGTGGGTTTCAAGAGGACCATGGACTTGACGACTGGGTGCAGGCGGAGAGGGAGATTGGGACTCCCCAGTAACCTTGAGGGCAGCGGGCCGGTTCTGCGACATCCCGCGTACCATCATCACCGATAAGGCCACAAGGGATAGGGTGGCCACGCGCGATATTCATGCCCGAAGTCGAACATCGGCAGCACAAGAGACTCAACTACCAGGCTGAATTGTCGCACCAACTGACTCGAAAAGAAGAACGGCAGAGGCGAAGGCTTCCATTCATGCATTCCGTTCACCTCGGTCTAGGGCGGAAGGCCCTGCTCGGCTGCGATTTGACCGAGTCTGGCTGACCACCCGGAAACAATGGCTACGTCAACAAGGAGGACCGAACATGCCAAATACCAATGCGTCGTTCGCACCGATGAGCCGGACGTACCGACTCGAACAGCAAATTCAGAAATTGGATGGTTTAATGCAAGAAAGCCCAGGGAGCAAAGAACTGAGCACATTCGATACTGAAACCGAATTGCTGCTCCTCAATCTTAACTGTCAGAATGGCAGATGGTTGGAGTCATTCAAGTATGCGACGCTTGGAGAAGCGGAAGCGATGGTGAATTTGCCGGAATCGGCGCAGCAAGCGGGCGTTCGGGATCGTTTTAAAAAATCGCTTCAGCAACGGAGACAAGTCCTTCTGGGTTGCATAGGCTATCTCGTCGGGGCGGAAGCTCTGGAGAATGAGGTGCTCAGAGGAGAAGATCGTGAAGATCCGCCTCAGTGAACTGTGTGAGGGATGCGCTAGAGACCCTCACCAACGAGTCCGCAGCGGCAAAGTCTAAGGGGCGTGGTAGTGACGATTTGGCGCAGGTCGCCCAGGCTGCCACCACTGGACGGGTCGCCATGCGACTGATCGCAGCTGACCGCGAGATCGCCGGTAGCCTCGACGGCGCGACGAGTCAAATCGACTTCGATCAATCCACACACTAGGCCACCTTGATCTCGATGGCTTTCGGCTTCGCTTTCTGGGATTTCGGGAGATGTACGTGGAGCATCCCGTCTTTGTAGTCGGCGGTCACCTTGCCCCCGTCCGCATCCTCGGGCAGGGAGAAGCTGCGCACGAAGCTTCCGTAGGCGCGTTCGGTCCGATGATATTTCTTTCCTTGTTCTTCCTTCTCGAAGATCCGTTCGCCGGACATCGTCAGGACCTCGTTCTCCACCGTCAGGCGTACGTCCTCTTTCTTCATGTCCGGCAACTCGGCCTTGATGAGATACTCCTTGTCATCCTCGGTAATGTCCACCAGGGGCGACCACTGGGCCACCGTCATGGCTTCTTTTCCTCCGTTCCCCGTCACTGCCCGAGTGCCCAACACCGTCGCCACCTGGTTTTCCCATTCCTCCCGATCCTTAAACTGATTCCATTGAGTTCTGCTTATCGGGTCCCAGCGTAAGTGTGTGTTCATGGCGTCATCTCCTTGTGGCATTAGACGTGTAGGTTCAGTCCCGTCATGGTCCGGTTCACGAGTTGTTTGCTGCGTCAACCGCTTGTCGTTCCGCGTTCACCCAGTCCTCCAAGGCCCGGCTGTCCTGCCGGCCTCGTTGCTCATACAGTTCGTAAGCGCGTTGTGCCACGCGGTCGTGATGCGCCTCAGCACGCTGTGCAGCCTGCTCAGCGGGGCTTGTTTTCTCACTGCCAGGGCCGGCGTGAGACGTGCTGGCTGACAGGGTCGGCGTCGGTCGATTTGAAACACTGATCTTGCTCATCTGGAGACCTCCTCATGCTGCTGTATATATGAAGGGTTGACTGAGAGAGCGGCTCCGTCGTCCACCAACAGAGCTGTGGCCGGTTCTCAATGGTCTCCTCCTCCTGAAACATTTGTATAGTATGCCGAGAATTCAGAGGGCAGACTGGTCACAATTGCTCAGTGTGGAAAATATTATCTGGCAGCCCGCAGGCTGCGGCCCTGCGCGACGAGCCAGCCGGAAGATGGGCGCCTCGTCGTGGAGGACGATATTGAGGAGGGAATTGTGCAGGTGCAACCCGTCGTCCTAGTGAACAACGCCTATCTTGCGGAAACGATTCATGAAGAAACTGCCATGTGAGCAATTGTGATCAGACAGCGACCGCTCTTTTTACCATACTGGTCCGTGACGGAGCGATGGGGAATGCCTCTGACACAGGCAGGATGTCTATTAGCAACGTGATACGAGATGTGCCGGGTACGCCGACACACAAAAAAAAGAAAAGGAGAGTCTGCCATGGATGAACACAATGCCGTCGTCGCCATTTATAACACGCACACAGAGGCCGAGGCGGCGATTAAAGAGCTGAAGCGAGCGGCCCTCGACATTGCGAAACTCTCGATCGTCGGCAAGGATTACCACACAGAAGAACACGTGGTGGGCTATTACAACGCCGGCGACCGTATGAAGTACTGGGGCAAGCTCGGCGCACTCTGGGGCAGCATAAGACTCGCTCGCTTCGGGGTCGGGCAAATCGGAATCGGGAAATGTTCTATGCACGTCAAAGGAGGTTTGTGATGAATAAGATACACCTATTGAGTGGTGTCGCCTGTGTGAGTGTGTTCCTGGCTACAGGAGCCTTGGCGGAGATCCTCGGGGTACAGCCTGGGACCTCGGCGAATCCCAAAGACAATGTGCCCGCGGAGATTCAACGCAGCAATCCAAGCGGCATACCCTTTGGTGAAGGCGGCACAGGCCCCGGCACACGCAGTGACGCGTTAGTAGGAGAGAGAATGGAGAAACCCAATCCCGAAACCCGACAAACGCTGGAACAAAACGCTGAACAGGGAGGTGGAGCGGCTATGGCTGCCGAAGACCTCAAGCAGAAGAGCAGGCCCAGTGGGACCGCCGGCGCGAACGACGGACCGAAAACAGAGCGGCAGATGTTCCAGAAGCTGAACTCGGACCCAGCTGCACAAGGTCAGGAGTTGATCAATAAGCAACCCTCGGATAAGCAACAACCCGCCAATCGATAGGTGAGTACTGGAAGCCAGAGATACGCTCACTGGCGTGAGCGGTGAGAGGGAAGATTAAGACGTGCGTAGCGGCGACCTCCGGACCACTTTTTGTACAAGACCGGAGGCGCCTTTTTGCTCAACGCCATGGGCGTTCACTGTTCCAGGGGGTGACAGCGCAGAAGTTCATCCGTGACAGGTAGTCCGTGCGACCTGAACGCCAGTGGGTCACGACAGAACTGCCTGATTCGCAAACGGAACGAAAGGAACAAATACCGATGCCTACCACACCAATGCGTCTTCGGACTACCCATCTCATCCTGATCCTTCTCGCACTCGGGACCGGGTATGGCCTGATGCCACCGGGGGCCGCTTACTCTGGAACGACAGTGGCCGATGAGCGCTTGGTTCTGCTGCCGAATGAACGGTTGGTGCCCGGAACGGTGCAAGACGTAAAAGGGGGACAAATCCAGGTCAATATTGGAGAGCTGATGCCCGTGTATCTATCGGCTCAAGCCGCAGCTGAAAAGGGGATGACCTCGCTCCAGCCGGGCGACAAACTCACGATCGTCGTGTCGGACGAGAACCTATTCCTCGATTTTCACCTGGCCGATCAACCCGGCTGGGATCGCGTGCTCAAAGGACACCTCATCCAACCAGTAGTGGGCGACCAGCAGTGGGTCGTCATCCATACAATGCTCGGCAAGCCCGAACCCTATGAAGTCGCGGTGGTCGCACGGCGGAAGGTCCTGCAGCTTCCGGTAGGCGTGCCGGCCATGTTCCTCCTGAATAAGGCCAACATCATTATCGACGCGACCTTCGGGGACGAACGCGCGCTGGTGGAAACCCTGGCGCAGTGGTCGAAGGACCGGCAACGGACTGTTCACCGGTAACCCACACGAATCCATATGTTGTTTTGATCAAATTTGTGTTTACTGGTTCGACGGAGGGACAGCAGATGACGAATGAGGAAAAGCACAAGCGCATCCTGGAATGGATTAACCCGGAAGAACGGGTTACGGTGCAGTTTCTCGATGCATGGGACCTGAACACCACAATAATCGGCTGCACGGATCAATCGGTAGACCTCTCGATCGAGACGCACGTGCCCCATTTGAACCAGAAGATCTCAGTTCCGCTTCGCCAGATTGAGGTGACAGACGACGTCTCCCACTACACGCGCGATCCCGCGCGCCCCCTTCAACGACAACGATTGATGCTGGTCATCAATGAGAAGCGCCCACCCATCATCTATTAGCGAATATGTGAGCGAGATCCTCGACTCACTTGGTCAGAAAGACATTGAACAGTGGCTATTGAAGCGATGACCCAACACCCGACAACCTGCACAGACAGACGGTGAGGAGCCCAGTTGTGGATCGTCGAGTGTGTGTGATGGAAGAACGTCACGTCCTGCCACTCTGCTTTGGCGATTGGGAGGACAGACCCTGTACAGGAACGGCACGAATGTCGTGAAGAAGGGAGACGCGGTGATGGCAGCCATAAGTGATGCGGCATGGATCGAGGCCAATGTTGAAGTGGTCGACAAGTATTTGAAGCACGAATTTGAGAATTTTGCGATTGTGCATCGAGCCTACAACTCGCGCACCCATACCTTTACCGTTGATAATGGGAAGAAGCGATTTACGCTGTTGATTGAATGGCCCATCTTCGCCGAGAAACGAGAGAGCCCAGCGAGCATTGGTCGCGGTTTAAAAAAGGAACATGTGGCGGTGGAAATGCGTCTCCATAGAGAGGACGGCTATTTCTGGATTCCTTCACAAGAGGACACAATCCAACGGAGTGATATGTGAATGAACCGGCTCGTGGCCGAGGTTGGACCGACGGAAAGGTTGTACACGGGCGAACCAGAAGAACTGGAATACGCCAGCACCGTCATGACTGGCTGGCGGACGGGCACAGCGAAAAAAGCGATTGGGGCGGCAAGCTACCGGCAGCCGATATGGTTGTGTGCTCGCCCGTCTGTCCGTAAAGAGGGTCGCGTCAGCCGCCACCGCGCGCTGTGGCGGCGACGTGTCGGCGCGCAGGCCACGCCCAGGAAGTGGGGACGAACGTGAACAACCAGCGACATCAATACGGCGAACCGAATCATGACACGCACATCACACCCGGAGGACTCTATGATGACATCAGCAGGCAATAATCGAAGCATGCGGGTTTGCAGCCGCCTCGGCGCGGGGGACCTCGCGGTCCTCATCCCATGTCTCGCCGTCGTGCCCGTGCAGGCGGCCTCTCAGGAACAGCCGACCGATTTCGACATCAACTTGGCCGTGGACAGGCGACTGCTGCACGACTCCTCGGTGCCCCGCAATGACATCGACGTCGCCACGGCGAAGGGGATTGTCATCCTGTCCGGAACCGTGCCCAACATCTTGGCCAAGGAGCGAGCCACCACCATCGCC
>JAENWB010000029.1:0-3422 GCA_016650275.1 Nitrospiraceae bacterium
ACCCCACCCCGTTCGTCTGGACCAAAGAACCCGCCGCGATCATCAAGAAGGCCCTCCGGAGGGCGCCTTAACCTGACTTTTGAGACGGGACACTAGTTGAGGCGATGTCGGCCAGCAGCACAACCTGATCATCTGACAGTTCATCGGGAATCTTTGCCAGGTTCGCTTGCGTGTACGGCACAAGCAAGTATTCAGCCTGCGCTCCGTTGAGAGTATTGCCGAAGCGCCAACCGCCGATGGCCTCAAAGCCTGTGCCATGGCCGCATTGTGAATGGTGTCCAGATAAGCACGCACGACATTGGCCGCACGGTGTGATCGCCCCGACCAAGACCCGCTCACCAATTTCATAACCTGTGACGCCGGGGCCAAGTTCCTCAATTACCCCCACAGGTTCGTGGCCAATGATAAGGCCGGGCTTCACTGGATATTCACCCCGAACAATGTGGAGGTCCGTGCCACAGATTGTTGTCAACGTTACCCGGATGACAGCCTCGCCGACACCGGCATGCGGGCGTTGGACCTCTTCTACGCATATATCATTGACACCGTGGAACACGTTGGCTCGCATTTTTCCCATGGCTGACCTCTGCTGGTTGTTCGTTCAGCGATTTGTTTTGCGGTAGCGCATTAACATTTGTTTTTGGAACAGGCGGAAGGATACGTCAAAGCCCTAGAAAAATCGACGTTTCGGTTCTCGACCATGCGAGGGGGTTTTGAACACCGTGCGCAGAACGCCTAGGGAAGCGGAAAAAAGCTAAAGGCCGTTTTGAAGGATCACCGCACTCACGGTTGAGAGGCCAGGACTGGTTTCCCAGTAACACGGTCAAGCAGATCTCCCGATTTCGGCAGCGCACTCGATGTGCCCGGCTTCAGACTGACAAGAACTCCGGTAAAGACCTCCTCATATATGACTCTGGCGGCCTCCCCTATTGCTTTGGCTTTCGAGATACCGGAAAGACGTCCATCGCTGCCATTGGCTCCGGCTGTGATAATCGCCTCCACAATAGGCCCGGTTATCTCAGCAGCGATCTCTTCAATCCTTTTCTGACGATGATCTCCCATGATTCCTCCTTTATAATGAAGGTAAGACTCTCACGACTCGTGATCCATTCCATCTCTCTTTCACATGATGTGGTCTGATTGTCGTCCGCCCCCGAGTGACGAGAACTATCGGCATCCCTCGTGCCAAGTGCATCCCACCTTCAGTATCAGCAGGCGCGCAGACTCTTCACCAGCGGCTCGTTCGATGACACAAGTATATCGAAGTCGAGGTATCCAGGACTGATCACTAATGCTCACACAACGGAAGACAGGGCTGATAGGATATCAAGATCAACAGGGAAGGAGACGCCATTATGACGGAAGTCAATTCGATGTATCATGCCGAATCCCGGAGCGATGGTCTCAAGGCGCAGATCGATAAGCTCGAAGACCTCGCTCACCACACGGTGGTGAATCCCACCTTCGATCAGTTTGACGCTGACACGGAAGACATGCTGATCAAAATATACGGCGCGAATCATCAGTATGTGGAATCGTACGAATATGACACCGTGGGGGAAGCCGAAGCGCTGGTAAATTTGCCGGAATCCGCTCAGGGACCATTGACACGAGATATCCCGAAGAAGGGACTGCAGCAACGCCGGCAAGTGCTACAGGGCATCCTGACCGATCTGCAGCCACTCGAAGCGCAAGAAGCCGACTCGCTCACGGGAGAAGATCGTGAAGATCCTCCCGGCCCCAGCTAGGCTGGTGCACGCGCTACTTACCCGGGCATGGAGGTGGTCACCGTCTTTTTGGTGGGGTGCAGTGCCGTCGCTGCCTCCGCGAGCTGAAGGTCCGTCGGTTGGGCTTATCGAGGTACTGAGGCGCTCATACTGTATGGTATTGGGCTGTGCTAAATTTGTGTTAAAATCTGCCTGAATTGGTGAGAATCCATGGAATCATTGGAACGGCTGTAATATTCCTAAGTCTCGGTATTCAAATAAGAAACGGGGAAACCATTTGAAACACCGAGCCTTTTAAAAATCGTCTTGCTTCCATTCCTAAACCACTAGTCAGTTGTCCACAAAACCTGCAAGAATTTCAACCTCCAAGATCTCGAAATCTCAGCCTGCCAAAACTAACTCCTTATTGTCCTTCACCACATTACGATCAGGGAAACAGGTTTCCCCTCCGAGGGTCCTCTTGAAAACCCGCGCCCATCCTGCGGACGGCGCCCTCCCCGCTCGGGAGTGTGCTCCGCTGTGCCCTCCCTCGCGGACGCGCCCGCATGGGCTGAGGCCGGCGATGATCGACGTCCCTGCGGCCCTCGACTCCCCTCGCCGTCTTCCACTCAACACTGCCGGGCCGACACGGTCGCTCAGGGGCCGAGGTGCTCGATCGATTGCGGCGAGAAAATAGCACACAGCTAGCACAATCGGTCGGGGCTCCGAGTGGGGGGATGGCGAATCTACTGGAAAACTGGTGCGCCCGGCTGGAATCGAACCAGCGACCCTCAGCTTAGAAGGCTGATGCTCTATCCAACTGAGCTACGGGCGCAGTTTATTTTTCAATCACTTAGCATCCAACATATTAGATCGGCAATTACCTAGTGTTCCGGGCGTGTTCTCTTGGAGGTACTTGTGGACCTTCTGCGCGGCTTGCGTGAGGTCTTGCTCCTCTATGGAGTTGTACCGTTTCCACATCTTCTCTGACTTGTGACCGACTATCTTCATGGCCGTGGCCGTGTCTACTCCCGCCTGTCTCAAGTTGGTTGATGCACAGTGCCGCAAGTCATGGAACCGAAAATCCGAAATCGCTGCGGCTACTAGTGCCGTTCTGAAGGACCGAGACACCCGCCGGAGTGGCCGACCTTCGTAGGTGAACACATACCGTGTAGCAAGACTTCTCACCGTCGCCAAGCGTTGAAGCGTGGCCCTCACGTCCGGTGTCCTCGGCCTTTTTTTCGCCGTCTGCGTCTTCGTATCAAGAGCTCGTAGGGTGATGAATCCCCTCGTGAGGTCCACTCGGTCCCATGTGAGTCCCACGATCTCCCCGAACCGTTGTTCGAGTTGATAGGCAGTCAGGAGGACTGGCCTCAAGTGTAGCTTGGCGGCATCATACAGCCTTGACCACTCCCCGTCACTCAGTACCCGATCACGCTCGTTCTGCGGATTGGGTAGCGGCACCTTCGAGGCGGGGCTGCTTTGGAGTAGACCCCTCCGAATGGCTACGTTCAGATAGTGCTTCAAAGCCACATGATCATGATTGACCGTCTGCACGCTCGCTAGATTCCAGTCTGGCTTCTTCCGCTGTCCCCTGAATGCTTCCACGTCCTGCGGTCTGATCTCTGACAGTATCTTCCCACCGAAGAACGGAACCAAGTGTCCCTCAGCACTGTGCGACCGGCCCACGAAAGACCGGAGCGACTTCACCTCCTC
>JAENWB010000030.1:0-47012 GCA_016650275.1 Nitrospiraceae bacterium
AACTGAACGACGCAACCCTGCTGGAAGTCTCCTCCTTCATCATGTCGCCGTCGAAAAATTCGCTCCGTTTTCTGACCACGCGTAAACCATTGGAGCCGCACGCCGCCTCAACCGACAGCACCTCCCCGCCACGAATCTCCGTCGTGCTGACGTGGGACGGGTTGGACCAGAAGAAAACCCCATCGGGAGCAGGGCTCTATCAATACGAAGTGCGCGCCAAGCTGCTGGCGAACGGCGAGAAAGGTCCCAGGACGCAGATGGTTGCCTGGCCGAAACGCGGCACGGTAGAAGTAAAATAAGCCTCGGCGGGACGCGCGAGACAGGCGCGACTGGCGGGAAAAGCAAGATCTGTCACTTGTTCAGCATCTCACCTTTCGCGCTTGTCGCGCACTTCTCGCTCGTCGTGCCTCTCCCCTAACACGTTAATCCGGTGCGCAAGACAGCCGGCCCCATACCCATTGTCGATGTTCATCACGCCGACCCCCGCAGCGCAGGAGTTCAGCATCGTCAACAACGCAGCCAGTCCGCCGAAACTCGCGCCGTAGCCTCGACTCGTCGGCACGGCAATGACTGGACAGGAAGCCAAGCCACCGACCACGCTCGGTAGGGCTCCGTCCATCCCTGCTATCACCACGACCACCCGGGCCTGCATCAGTCGGCTCTGACGCTCCAGCAATCGGTGAATGCCGGCCACGCCAACATCATAGATGGTCTCAACCCGACTCCCCATCACCTCCGCCGTCACTCTCGCTTCTTCCGCGACAGGAATATCCGAGGTGCCGGCTGTAATCACCAAGACATGTCCCCGTAGTTGCCGCTTGGGGTCACGGATCGCCACAATGCGCGCCTCGTCATGATAGACCGCTCGACGATCGAGCCGTTTAATGACCGTCGCGGCCTGGCGAGTCGCGCGCGTCGCCAACAACGGGCGATGATGTTTCAACAACGCCTTCGCAATGGCGCGAATCTGGGTCGTCGTCTTCCCCTCGCAGAAAATGACCTCGGGAAATCCCTGCCGTAACGATCGGTGGTGATCAACCGAGGCAAATCCAAGATCTTCATAGGGCAACGAGCGGAGCTGCTCGATAGCCGTCGCCACAGGCAGAGTGCCGACTCGCACCTTGGTCAGCAGTCGTTCAAGTGCCTTGGAATTCATGCCTGTCCCTTCTCCGGCTTTGCGCCGCGTTCCATCAGATCCGTCACCGCCTTGCGACAGGACTTGCCCTCGAACAACACCGCGTTGATCTCTTGCACGATCGGCATGTCGACACGATGACGTCGCGCGAGTCCTAACGCCGCCTTCGCCGTCCGCACACCTTCGGCCACAGCCTGCATGCTTCCGAGGATCGTCTCCAGCCGCTCGCCCTTGCCCAGTCTCACGCCGACCGTGTGATTCCGACTCAAGGCTCCGGTGCAGGTCAAGATCAAGTCGCCGACACCGGACAGCCCATAGAACGTTCGTGGGTCCGCGCCCATCGCGACACCCAACCGCACCATCTCGGTTAATCCTCTCGTGATCAACGCAGCCCGCGCATTATGACCGAGGTCCAACCCATCCACCACGCCGGCCGCAAGCGCCATCACGTTCTTGAGTGCTCCGCCGAGCTGGACGCCCAGCACATCGCTGTCGGCGTACACGCGAAAGGCCGGTGTCATCAACGCGGCCTGAAATGTCTTGACCAGTTCCTCGTTGCTCCCCGCTAAACAGAGCACCGCCGGTTTCCCTGCGCTCACTTCTGTCGCGAAGCTCGGACCGGACAACACCATGAGGTCCCGGTGCATGGCAGCAGGAAGTACTTCAGTCATGACCTGAGTCATCACATTCAACGTATCTTCTTCAACCCCCTTCGTCGCGCTGATGAACGGGATGGGGGTGGGAAGGGACCGGACCAGCTCGCGCAACACAGGACGTGCAACATGGGACGGCACCACGAAAAGCAATCCCTCGCACTGTTCGGTGAGATCCACCAACGATCCAGTGGCAACGAGCGATGCAGGGAGGGCCACACCTGGCAGAAAGACCGGATTCTCATGTTTCCCGTTGATCGCATCCACGACCTCTCGTTCATAGGCCCAGAGACGAGTTTCGAGACCTTTCTCCGTCAGATGCTTCGCTAGGGCAGTGCCCCAAGCCCCGGCCCCGATCACTCCTATGCAATGGATGGATGGCATGATTAAAAAGTGATTATGACGGAAGGGGCGACATCAATAGGGTTTGCGAACCACGCGGATTATAGGAACCGGTTCTTTCACCTGTCAATGAATGAGAGACAGTCTTTGAAATCTGTCAAGTTCAGCCAGGCTCCACAGCCCTGCCAAACAGGGTAGGGAGAACAGGGGTGGCACATGCCTTGCTCCTTCTTCGTACGATTTCACAATTTCTTTCGTGCGGATGCACCGGAAGGTTAGTATGAGCAGGGCGTCGTTACAGGGGAAAGTAAGGGAGATAGCAATGAAAACCACACGATTGACAAGGCGTTTCATGACCACGAGCCTGCTGACCGTCGTGGCGGTGATTGTTCTCTCCGTGCCTCAGGCGTATGCAGAATCCTACGTGGGCGGTCAGATTGGGATGACCTTTCCTCAAGACCTAAGTAGTGGTACGGTGACTCAACACGGTTTGGGAGATTTCACTGTTGGAGATCAACCGCTGAAAAACTCTCTCATGCTCGGCGCCAAGCTTGGTCATTACTTTTCACGAGCAAAATGGATCGGCATCGAATCGGGACTTTCTTTTGCCAATCCTCATATCAAAGAAGGCACCGTGACCCTTTCAAATAGCATAGGTTCCGCTTCCGGCACATTCGGCGGTGTCCACCAGCGAATGATCATTTGGGATGTGGCCACATTGATGTTTCGCTATCCTGGCTATCGCCTCCAGCCCTATGTCGGTATCGGTCCTGCACTATTCTTGGGGAAGCTGAGTGGCCCTGACGCTCCTCCAGGACAGTCGGCCACAGCTATTGGGCTGAATGGCGAAATAGGAGCCCGCTATTACATCACCCGTCGTTGGGCTCTGTTTGGAGAAGGACAATATCACCGCGCCCGTTTAGGCTATACCTCGAATGATGACAACCCCGCGGCTGACCCTTTTGGGTTTCGCGCGACCTACAGTGTGCTCACGTTCAACCTCGGCGTCAGCTACCACTTCTGAATATTGGCCAATCCAATCCCACCCCCATCTAGTATCTCAACGTGGTTCCGTGTAGCCTAGGTACGGAACCGCCCATGAAACTTTGCCCATCCTGTCGACATGAACTCCCGGAGATTAGCCGCTACTGTTCGCAATGTGGCCAACGGCTTCATGCCGACCCGATTGAGACTCCCCCACCACCTCCGCCACGCGCGGCACCTGGACCGGGACAGCTCAACCTTGAATTCCTCTATGGCATGGTGGCTATGCTGTCCCTCGCGATCCTATTCCCACCCTGGGAGACCCCGCCGGCACAAGCTCCCGAATTCCTAGGCCTGCATTTTATCTTTGCGCCCCCGACACCGGACGCCGTCGTAAGCCGACTGCTGCTGACAATCGAACTCGTCACCATCGCCATCGCCGGGCTCTACGGTTCTTTCCTCTTCCGGCAAAAACCCTAGCAGGTCTTGTTCATTTGGTCTATTCGGTCTGTCTGGTTTGTCTTGTTTATTTGGTTTAACCAGATAGACCAGAGAAACCAGATGGACCAGACAGACGGGGCTTGTCTCTGACCTGTAGACTAGTGACTATTGACTGCTGACCAGTGACGTTTGAATTAGTCGAGGGCTAGCGTCAAACACTTCGCCGACCCGCCCGATTTCATGAATTCATCGAGCGGGACTGGATGAGTGAGATAGCCGCGCGAGGTCAACAGGGCTTCTGTTTCCGGACAGCCTGCAGGAAGCACGACGTGTTTCTCGACACAGACGGCATTGCAGGCAAACCTGAGAGCCTCAACTTCCGGCACCACGAGACGTCTGGAAGAAGCAATCCGTTCGGCAAGAGCCTCTTGCCCATAGCGATCGAAGGCGGGAGGGAAATACAGGAGCTCACCGCCGCTCAAGGGGCACAAGCAGGTGTCGAGGTGATAGAACCGCTTGTCGACCAGTTCGAGTGGGATGATCTCTCGGTGAAACCAATCACTGAGCGTCGGGAACACACGGATATCCGTTCGTTGTCGATAGCCACCGAACCAGGTGTCGGGAAATCCCAAGAGGTCCCCGGCCCCCTCGAAGAAACAACCCGGATCCAGCATAATAAGTTCGTACCCCTGCCCACGAAACCAGTCCTCAAAATACGCCTCTTCCTTCTGCCGTTCGGCATAGCGAAAACGGCTCGGCACCGCTGTGCCTCCAACGACGATGCCGGCATTCGCCGTGAACACCAGGTCGGGCAGCCCCGGCACCGGCTTCATCCGTTCCAGAACCGCGCCCACGTCCTGTTCGAGTACCTGCATGAGGTGATGCCACTGGTGGATGGCCTGGTCTGAATCGACGGCGTTCGAACGGCGCATCCAAGGATTAATCTCATATTCGATTTTGAAGTAGTCCGGCGAACAGACCAATAGGCGACTCATGGCCTCCACCCCAGCAGGATGTTGAAAAAGGCCCCCAGCTTCGTTCTCGCTTCACTCAGAGGCTCGCCGTACGGAAAAAGTACGACTCGCCTCTTCGCTTGCTGCGGCCTTGCTGACGGCCTTTTTGAACATCCTGAAATCACAAACGGGCTCCGAGCTCACGCGCCAGCTCGCGCAGAAACGACGCGGCGTCCATGACCAGCCCGACAGCCTGAAAACTTCCTCGATCCGAGAGTTTCGTCGGGACGGCCGGATTGACATCGACGCAGACGGATGGGATCGTGGCAGGCAACAAATTGCCCGTCGCCACCGCGTGCAACGTCGAGGCAACGAGCAAGGCCAGTCCGATACCGGGAATTGCCGCACGCATGGCTGCCTGGGCTTCTAGCGAATCCGTGATTACACCGGGCAACGGGCCGTCATCACGGATCGTCCCGGCCATGACGATGTGGACGCCCCGCCTAACGCAGGCCGCCATAATTCCGGTCTTGATAACTCCTGTCCTGACTGCTGCCTCGATGCTGCCGATGGCCCTGATCCGATTAATGGTTCGCAGATGGTGTTCGTGCCCGTGCGGTACGACGCAACCAGCCGCATGCCCATAGCCGAGGGATGTTCCGTAAAGATCGACCTCCATATCATGAGCGGGCAGCGCATTTCCACAGAACAAGACATGAATGAATGCTTCCTCGATGAGCCATGTCAGCGCCTCGCGTCCTCCGGCGTGAACGATCGCCGGACCTCCCGCCAACAACACCTTGCTGCCCGCTTTCCCCTCTCGGAACCCTGTTCGCAACTGCATGAGACGCTTGGCGATGTCGCTGATGACATGCCCATGGGGACGCTCGGACGAGACCTGCGATTCCATGAAGCTAAACACATGGCGGTCACGAGGCCGTTGGAGCGGGATCACCCGCACGCCCTCACGACCGGTCACAATCAGATCTCCCCGCTTCACCTGGCCCATAGGGATGGTGCGGGCAGTCAGGCCTACGGGGTCTACGCAAATTCCCAGGTCCATCTCGATCCCCTCCACCTCCATCCACTGGTCATGCACTCGCACCTGGGTGGATAGATGGGTTGTCGCGTAGAACTCGTCGGGGAAGATGCCGTCTGCTGGCGCTGTCGCCAGCCGGCAATCCCTTTCACTCTCGACCGACGCGCCGTGAGGTTGAATGGCATGGAGGATTTCGCTGAGCAGCTGCGCAGACGAGGCTCGCACGGTAATCTTTGCGCGCGACGGCTCCTCACGGGTTTTCCCGATCTGCATATCTTGAAGATCGAAAGTTCCGCCCATCATAAGAATCGTGTCCAGAACCTTCGCGAGGATCAACGAATCGATGATATGTCCTTGGAGCAGGACTGTTTCTTGGTCTTGCATCATAGATCAAACTCCCACCCTGGAAGACTCTGCACAGATTCTACCACCCAGTTTCAACCGCTGCAGATCAGATCCCGACTGCGCGCCGAAAACTCACAGAGCGTTGAATCACGTCCGCAAGATGTAGCAATCCCTGCAGGCTGCTCAAGATGCTCACTCTTCTCACCCACCCAGCCCCGGCGCGCCAACGCGCGCCTTTTCCCAGGCAAGGCCGCAGGCGAGAAGAAACCGGAGGCGTAGCCTCTCGGATACGTTGAGGATTTGTTCGAGCCGAGAATGACGCTACGCAGGCTGCTCAAAATGCTCCGATAGCAAGGCCGCAGGCGAGTGAACACCGGAGGCGTACCCTCTTGGGTACGTTGAGGATGTTCGCGAGCCGAGAACGAAGCTAGCGGACATTTTCAGCAGCCTGCGAGTCGGTCTTCATGAGCTCGCGTAAAACGCTGGTCGCATAGGCGCCTGGTGGAAGTGAAAAGGAGAGCGTGAGCACCGGCCCCTCCAGGGCCCACTCCAAATCGGCAAGGGGGATTCGGAGCGAGCGCCGTTCACCGCGAAACCCGCAGCCCTTCGCGGCTTCGGTGAGACTCTCCGGCGTGGCCCCGCTCTCAGCGACCACGGCCCGTTCAATCTCGCCTGGTTCTCCGCTGGCCCATGAAACGCGCGACCCAAACAAGATGCCGGTGGGACTGATCTCGAACCGGTCGGCCCGGGGCTGCTCCTTCATGACGTCATCGACCAGAAAACAGGCGCCGTTCTCCATTTTCATCGCCCAGTCCCCAACCAAAACACGATCGAGTCGATCGAGTCGTCTTGCCAGCATCTCATTAAAGAAGTGCGATTGATACGCGTTGAGATACCACATACGCTTGGACCGGCTCAGCCTGTTCCGGCGAGCGGGGTCCACCAGTAGTTCGGCTCCGATTTGGTAATTCTGTCCGCTTCGCCCTTGCCGTTGCGGGCCGAAATAGTTCGGTACGCCTCGTCGCACTAGCTTGTCCGTAACCAGGGGCACCGTCTCGCGGGCGTGCGTGGCGACATCCCGGATCACCAACCGAAAGTGATTGCCGGCATGATGCCCCGGACGTAATCGATTGCGATGCCGGCCCAGCACCTCCACAGACAAGAGTTGCTCGTCCAATTTTAGGCGATCCAGCCGTTCAGGCGTAATGCCTAGAACCGAGACCATCTGCGTGGTCACGGCCCGGGAGTCTTTGAGGCCTGCCACTCCAATCGCTTGCGCTTTCACGCCTAAGACTGAAGACAGTCGCAGGACGAGATCCGGAGTCGAGAGCAGCCGTTTTCTGATCTTGACGTAGAGGTGCTCCCCCTCTCCGCAAGGAAGATAGAGCGGACGTTCCTCGACCTGGAAGTCTTCCGGGATTGCCCGCATCTGTCCGCCGATGCCTGGCAGTGTGGCTGTCAAAAAAGGCATGGTCATGGTGCAATAGACCCCTTCGTCATTCGCGCGTGATCGCCCTTACCACTCAAGTCAATCTCCAAGAGAGGTGAGACGACTCGCATGGTATACTTTTCCCATGTTATTTCGCCCAGCCTACCGCCGAACGAGCTGTCCAGAAAGTCATCCTGTTGTAATGGCTCAACAGTTTAAGGCCTGCTTGTTAGCGGCAGGAGTGTTCCTCACCGTTCTGATGTGTGCTTTGTTTCCAGAGAACTCGTCGGGAATAGAGAATGCAATCTTTCAACACTTCACCCAGCACATCGGACGGCAGATCCACAAAGACAAACAAGCCTTTGCGCAAGCGAACCGTTGCGTCTCATGGTTTTATAAGGCGAAAAAGACGCCTCCCCCTGCCGTGCAGGGAATCGGCTGGAACGCCACTCCTTCATCCCAGCCCGAAGTGGATTGTCTGCGCAACTATCCAAACGGGATAGACGATGCGCGAGATGATTTTGCCAAGACACAGACGTTGCTCTCGGTCAGTCTGACCTTCTACCAATTCGCCTTGGTCGCCGACCGGAATGACGATGCGATCTACAGTCCCGCCGAACTTCAAGATTTGCTCCGCTCTCTCACTCTCTCGTACCATGAATGGGATCCAACCCCGAAGCAGGTCATGGCACTCACAGAGCGGTTCGACAGCTGGTACCGCAGTCGCAACATGGACGCCTTGATGCAAGGCATGAGCGATCTCTATGAACGAGGCTATCGCGTGAGCCCCTCCGATCGCGTCGAGCTGGATCGGGTGATGGGATGACGCGACGCCCAAGCTCCTGGCCCGATCGAGCCCGTTCCTTTATCGGATATTGTCTCAGCGAACCCCTCTATCGGCTCTTTAGTCTCGTTCCCCACTGGGAAGCCGGACTCTCCACACATGAGATTTCCCGACTCACCTATGTGCACGGCCCCCTGGCCGGCCGGCGAGCCGTTCATCTGAGCGATCTGCATCTCGATCGCTATCAGCCACGGCATGATCTCATCATCGCCGCCATCGGCGAACTCCGCCCCGACTGGATTTTTATCACCGGCGACCTGCTCAACGTGTCGGAGGGACTGCCGCATGTGTTTCGATTTCTCGCCGGCTTGCGGGAAATTGCGCCGGTCTTCGTCACTTTGGGCAACCATGATCACTACAGTGGCGTACCGCTTGATCAGTATTGCGAACTCGCCGATCGCCACAAGATCACTCTCTTGATCAATCAGGCCACCTTCATTCATACGGACTGTGGCGAGATCGCCATTGTCGGCGTCGATGATCCCTCGCTGCATCGGGCGGACTTACGCTGTCTGCCGCCGCGCGCGCAAGATCGCTTCATTCTCTTGCTGGCCCATGCGCCAAATATCCTCGATCAGTTAGAAGAACACCATGCCGTCGATCTGATCCTCTGCGGACATAGCCACGGAGGCCAGTGGCGCATACCCGGCGTGCCGACGTTCTGGCTCCCGCCTGGATGCAACGGCCGGATCGGGGGGCATCACGGAGGGCCTGGTCGCAGGTTGTATATCAATCGCGGGCTCGGATGGTCGTTTCTTCCCCTGCGGTTGAATTGCACACCGGAGATCGGCTGCATTGAATGGGTCAACGAACAGGCGCAACCAGAAGGCTGAAGGCTGAAGGCTGAAGTCCGAAGGCCGAAGGCCGAAGGCCGGGGTTCGAAGTTCCGAACACTTCAGCCTTCGCCCGCCTCACCCGTCCCGCTTTTCTCGCAAGTCTCGCAAGTCTCGCGCGTTCGAACGATTTCATGACTGCTTGATACGGTCCAGTGCTTCCTTCGATCGGCTCCTGACGGTTTGATCCCAATCCTCCTCCATGACAGTCGTCAGCTTCTCCTTCGCTTCAGTGGCGCGCAAACGGCCCAATCCCAACGCCGCGCTGGAACGTACATAGGCGTGGTCATCTTCCAGCGCCTTCAGCAGAAGGGGGATCACGGTCCTATCGTTCAGGACGCCAAGGTAACTGGCCGCCATCCCGCGAATCCGGTGCTGCTTGTCACCCAACGCCCGCTGCAACGTCGTCGCGAAAAGGTCTCGCAACGCGGGCGTTACGGATTCCAACCCTTCCGCCCGGTACCCATTCACGTCAATCAGTGTAAAGGCAATCTCCAGCTTCTTCTCCTGTACCGTGGTCCGTTCGAACGCGGTCAATAACTTCGCACGTTCACGCCGTTGCTTCCTGCGGCGGTTGAACGCCCGGACCAACATCCACAGCCCCGCCGCGATCACCAGACCAGCGAACGCCATGGGGATGGCTTGATCGATCACATACTCCTGAGTATCGAGCGACAGACGTTTCCACACCCAGACGCCTGTGATAACGACGCCGACGAGAACCACAATAGCAGTTAGATTAGCATTGCCGGATTCGTTCCGTCGCATAGGACCTGCATCATAGGTAGGCAGGCGTTGCGCAGTCAACGGAGGGACGAGCCCATGGGATGCTCGGAATGGCCGCTGAGTTCTGTGGAAATCAAATGATTGAAACCCTCGCAACAACTTATCCAATCTATCCCCTGTCTCTTCACAGGGTAGCCTCGTTGATCCTCGATTGCGCGCGTCGAACGAGCACCTTCATAATTCTCCACATTTCTCTCTAGGGGGAGCGGCCAAGGCTGCCCTTTACTGCGCGCATCGGACGAGCACAGTTTCAGCGTGCGCGTTCCGCGAGCAAGAAGGGCACCTAGCCCCTTCCTTCCCCCTCTCCTAGTTCACCTATTTCTCTTCAAGAGGGTGGCCTGGTCGATCCTCAACTGCGCGCGTCGAACGAGCACATTCTTATCGTGCGCGTTCCGCGAGCAAGAGGACGACCAGGCCACCCTCCCCCCCTCTTGAATCTTCGTCCTAGTGCGGACTATCCTCTCGGCATGGAGTTACCCGATCTGAAGGACGATCCCTATCTGAAAGTATTGCGACCGCTGGTCGAGGCCTACCTGGCCTTCGAGCTGATTGCGAGCCGTCATATCAAGTCCTTGCGCTTGACGCCCTCACAGTTCGATGTCATCGCCACGCTGGGAGATACGGAGGGCATGACCTGCTCGGAACTCTCTGCCCATACGCTCGTCACAAAAGGCACGCTCACCGGCGTCCTCGATCGCCTCGTCTCCAAAGGTCTGATCCGGCGGGATGCCATGAAACGAGATCGCCGTTGCACCAAGATCTCGCTAACTGCAAAAGGCGATACGCTCTTTCGAAAGACCTTTGCGGCCCACTTGGCCTTTCTTCGTCCATTCTTTGAACGGGCCTTGAGCCCCGAAGAAGTGGACCAGACTCGCGCACTGCTCCTTCGTCTACGGGATAGCTTCCAAAAATAGGTTGAGGTTAAGGCCGAAGCTCAGGATACAATGCAACAGATAAGCTCTCACTCAGCCTCAGCCTAGACCTCAGCCTCTGTGAATCTATGCGCTTAACCATTCTCGGCTCCGGCACGAACGTACACCCCACGCGAGCAGCTTCGGGCTATCTCGTCCGCACCGACCATACGATGCTATTGGACTTTGGCCCACGCACCCTGACAAACCTCCTGAAAACCGGCGTGAATCGGCATCGGATCACTCACATTCTCTTTTCCCATTACCACGCCGACCATTTTTCAGACTTCATCACCTATTTTTTTGATGCGATGATCTTTACGAAATACCAAGGAGGAACACGCCCACCGCTGACCGTCATTGGCCCTCGCGGGACCAAGAAATTCTTTCAGGCTCTCTTCGCGACCTTACCCGGCTTTACGCACGTGCCGTTCGCGGTGCATTTCAAAGACGTGGCTGATCGGACGTTTGCGATCGGAAAGACTACAGTTATTCCCCGAACTGTGACCCACACGCAGAACCTCCATTGCCTGGGGTATCGAATCGAATATGCCGGAAAGGCCCTGGCCTATTCCGGCGATTCGCAATACTGCGACAACCTCGTCCACCTCTGTAGCGACGTCGATCTCGCGGTGCTGGATTGTTCCGCTCCGGCTAGTCGGCCAAACCCAGTCCATCTACATGCCGGTCAATGTGGGCAGGTGGCCAGAGAAGCCGGAGTCGGCCAACTCGTGCTGTCGCATTTGTATCCGATCACCGAACGATACAATGTGCGAGAACAGGCGGGGGAAGCGTTCGGGGGAAAGATCGTGGTAGGGCGGGACTTAATGACAATCAAACTCTAGCAGGCTGCTGAAAAATCCCGCCAGCTGCGTTCTCTCCTCGAAAGCATCCTCAATGTAGCCCAGAGGCTATGCCTCCGGTGCTTTCATCGGCTGCGGCCTTGCTGGACGGACTTTTTGAGCAGCCTGCGAAGTTGATAAAGCTTTTGGCCTTTCGCGCTTTTCTCGCATCTCTCGCGAGTCTCGCGCGAATATCGGTTAGAGCCCGCCTTCGCGGTTATCACACCCCAGGATTTCAATGAATTTCGTCAGGCGGGCCTTCTTGAGGGGGTCGTCCAGTTTGGCGTAGATGGCCAAGAGGTTCTTGATCATACGGGAGAGAATCGCGCGCACCGGACTCTGTTGCAAATATTTCTCGTCAAATCCATAGCCGGCTTCCGTGAGAAACCGCTGGCAATTCTTCTCGGTCAGCAACGCTCCCCCGTTGAAACAATCGACGAAGACTTTGTAGCGATCCGATTCGTACTTCACTAAGAAATGGCCCGGCATCCCGATCCCATGAACCGGAAGACCCAGCCGCTTCCCGACAAGGAGGTACACCGTCGACAGGCTGATCGGAATACCCGTTCGTCGGTCGATTACGCAATTGAGGTAACTATTCTCCAACTCATAATAGTTCTTCGTGTTGCCCTTGAAGCCCTGCTCCGTGAAGAGGTAGCGATTCAAGGTCTTGATCGTTTCCTCCCCCGACGCCCGCGGACCGATCCGATCCTGCACCTCCTGCGCCATCTCATCGAGCTGTCTGGCATACGATACGACTGTTAGAGAGGGATAGGCATAGCGGGCGATCAGGAAGGCGCCCTGCTCGAGATCCATCGAGCTATCCGGCAGTGCCGCCAGCTGGATGAGTTCATCCTCGAGATTTCCACCGCGGATTTCCTCGAGCACCGAGACAAGACGATCCGCCATTTCCGGCTGTTCGATTTCCGCTTCCTGAAGCAGAGGAACCGCAGAGGGGCCGATGTCGATGAGTTTCCCGCTGATGGTCCGGACGATCTTCTCGTCCTCATCGGCCAGCAATCGGATCAGGGCCCGGATTTGACTCTCGTTTATCAACATGGTGGGACTCCCGATAAGCCCACTCATCAGCCCATCGCCCGACGGAACACTTTGGCGCTCCCGTAGAGACAGAGCGCGTCAAAGACCAACATAACGACCACCACCATCCCGACATGGGGAAGAGCCTCGGTCCAGCCAGAAAGGATCAACGGCCGCACCGCGTCGATCGCCCAAGTCATCGGATTGAAACGCGCTAAGAATCCCATCCACGCGGGCATCGCCGCCAAGGGCACCAACGCTGAGCTCAAGAAAATCATCGGGAGCGACAGGAAACCCAGGACCGAAAAGAAATCGCCGTGGCTTTTTACGGAAAAGGCCATCGCCATGGAAATCGCGGTGAGACCAACACCAAAGAGCATCCCGATCATCAAGATCACGGCGACACCCAGGAACCCCGTCGCCGGCTGGACGCCGAACAGAAAAGACACTCCAAGGATCACGAGCACTTGGAGCGAGGTAATCGTCATCACGAAGATGAAGCGGCTCAGTATCACAGAGCTGCGATGGATCGGCGTGGTCATCAACCGCTCCAAAAACCCATTCTCCTTGTCGAAAAGCAGGTCGACGCCACCGGCGAGTCCATTGTTGAGTACCGTCATGACGACCACGCCGGCAGCGAGGAAACTGATGTAATTCGGGGCCTGCGTCACTTGCACGTCCGCAGCCCGCTGGAACAGGTTGCCGAAGAAGATCAGCCAGAACAGCATCGGCTGCACGAGCGTGAACAACATACTAAACTTCTCGCGGCTGAGCCGCCGGACCCACCGCATCGTCAACGCATGAATTTCCTGCCAGTACTGCGCCACCGTATCTCCTTATACTGTCTGAATGTCTTGGACCGATTCGGTCATAGACCGCCCCGTATGGGCGATGAACACGTCGTCCAGCCGCGGCCGGTGGTACTCGATAAATTCCAGTCGGCAATCCAATCGATTGGCGGACTCGAGGATCGCGGGCAGGGCCTTCTCGGGCGAATCGACCCGGATATCCAAGCCGGTCGGCGTCGCCTTGACCGCTCGCATCGCCGGTTGTCCCGTCAACGCAGACACCAACGCGGGGATCTTCGTCTGCTCCTTCAAGGTCAACGACACGATATCGCCGCCCAGTCCGACCTTCAGCTCAGCCGGCGATCCGAGCGCCATCAACTTTCCCTTGTCGATGATGGCCAACCGATCGCAAAGCTGGTCCGCCTCATCCAAATAATTCGTCGTCATCACGATCGTCATGCCGCGCGCCTTCAACATCCGCAGGTAGTCCCAAATTCTGAGACGACTCTGCACATCCAAGCCCAGCGTCGGCTCGTCGAGGAACAGGATCTTGGGGTCCGGCAAGAGGCCGCAGGCAATGTCGAGCTTCCGCTTCATCCCCCCGGAGTATGTTTTCGCCGCGCGATCGGCAGGCTCTTCCAATTCCACGAGCTTCAGCAACTCGGCGATACGCTTCGTGGCTTCAGCCTTCGGCAGGTGATACAACGCGCCGAGGAGTTCGAGGTGTTCCCGACCGGTGAGAAAGCGATCAATGGCCCGTTCTTGAGGCACGTAGCCGATGAGTTGCCGGACGACGTCCGCTTCGCGCACGGTATCGTGACCCAAGACGCTGGCCGTGCCCGACGTCGGCGTCAGCAGCGTGATGAGCGTCCGGAGCGTGGTGCTTTTCCCCGCTCCGTTCGGACCGAGCAGACCGAAAATCTCGCCTGCATAGACCTCAAACGACAGATCGGAGACGGCCGTATGGCCATCATAGGTTTTCGTGAGCCGGGATACTTGGATCGCAATAGTGCGATCCATCAACCCCAGCCCTTCGCGTCGGATCGATCGTGCATCATGAATTCGATGAGGTCACTGAGACGGCGGGCTTGTTGGTGGAGACTGTCCGCCTCCAACAGAAACTGCTTTTCCAAGGGCGTACACTCCAGGTAGGTGGACAGAGTATTGACAAAAATCTCATCGCTGACTTCTTTCCGAAAAAACTCCTGCCAGGTGGGCGCGTCATCGCGGGACCGAAGATAGGACTCCAGGATGGTGAACAGGCGCTGGCGGACAGAGAGATCCAGCGACGCCTCGATGCCCCGAACAGCGACAGAAATCGTGGCTTCACGATAGGCGTTATCGTACCACTCACGTTCAATCTCAAACCGTTCCAGCCCCTGCAGCAGGATGTTGGATCGACCGTCGGCCAGTGGCTGCACGCTTGCCAATCGCCCGACACAGCCCATCGAGAACACGGGCGGATGGCCATAATAGTCCGTTTCCCATCCATCCTTGAGCAGGGCCATGCCGATGCACTGCCCGCTCATCGCCGCATCTGAGATCATGGCGCGGTAGCGCGGCTCAAAGATATGCAGGGGGAGATAGGTCTTGGGAAACAGCACGATATTCGGAAGAGGGAACACCGGAATCCGCGTGGGAATGGAAAATGGCCTGACATTGTCAGGCTGGTCTCGTCCGTGGTGCTCTCGCCCGTGATCGGTCTGCATGGCTCACGATAGCTGATGGTCGACAAAGTTGTCAACGGCGAGAGCGGAGTACCTTTCACCTGTCGAGTTGAATAAAACCCTTATCAACACTGGAGATTTGTGCCGCCTGCCGAAGCATGGTATAAGCGCACGCGACGATCCCTTCACCTCACGGACGGTCCATTGCACATGCACAAGTTGCCCCGCCATCTCCGGCACATACTGTTCCTTGCGAGTAGTCTGCTGGTCGTCGTGCCAGGACTTGCGGCCGATACGGCAGAGGAGTTCAGAATCGCCACGAAAGGCTATCGATATACCTTCCCGCGCGATCACGGGGCGCATGAAGAGTTTCGCACCGAATGGTGGTACTACACCGGCCAGGTCACGGCGAAGGACGGTCGGCCCTTCGGCTATGAACTCACCTTCTTCCGCCGTGGCATGCCGCGCGATCAAACGAAGACCCTGCCGTCGCAGTGGGCCGTCACGCAACTATACTTGGCCCATTTTGCCGTGAGCGATCTCAGTAAGGGTCGGTTCCACTTTTCGGAGAAAATAAGCCGGGCCGGTTTGGGGAAAGCCGGTGCGGCGCGTGATCGGCTCCACGTCTGGATCGATCGATGGAGCGCCGAATCGCCATCGGCCGCTCCCGGCACTCAAACCCTCCAGGCAGTGGACGGCGACATGGCCATCCAATTCACGGTCTCGTCGGGGAAACCACTTGTCGTGCATGGCACCGACGGGATCAGCCGCAAAGGCTCGGCCGTGGGACAAGCCTCCCATTACTATTCCTTCACCAGACTGGCCACAACCGGCAGGCTCACGATCGGGAACGAATCGTTCGACGTGACCGGCACAAGTTGGATGGACCATGAGTTCGGGTCCGCCGATCTCGACAAGGATCTGGTCGGATGGGATTGGTTCAGCCTGCAACTCGACGACCAGAGGGAACTCATGCTCTATCGACTCCGCCGGGCAGACGGATCGGCCCATCCAGCCTCAAGCGGCACGTTAATCGACCGAGACGGACGTGGACACCATCTTTTGATCGGAGACTTCACGCTCGAACCGACAAGTTATTGGACCAGCCCGGCGAGCAAGGCCCACTATCCGCAGCGTTGGCGCCTGTCCATTCCCTCACAACAACTTTCATTGGAACTCGTGCCCCTCATGGCCGATCAAGAACTCTCCCCCAAACGCAGCACACAAGTGACCTATTGGGAAGGCGCCATCGAGACAACCGGCACGGCACAGGGAAAGCCAATTCACGGACAGGGCTACATGGAACTCACCGGCTACGCCGAACGCGTCCCTAATAAACTGTAGCCGGATTGCTCGCCTTGACTCAGCGCTGAATCTTATGAGTGCAGAATGCTGAAAAAGTCCGTCGGCGCGACGTGGGCAGGATGGATCCTCCTCGTCTCACCCGTCCCGCAAGTCTCGCTCAGCTATCCTGCGGGATATTCATCTGCTGTCCATGACCTGTGGGCCATTGGGTTCCTGGTATGCCATAATAGTTTCCCGTAACCTGTTAGGTCTCCCGCCACTACACCCATGTGTATTCCAACTGCGTCTCAGCTCGCGCAACTCGCCTCTCTGCTGCTGGTGTTGTCCTGTCTCGGCTGCGAGAAGGAGAGCCAGGCGATCGTCTCGATCGCGCTTCATCCGACGAACGCGAACATTCTCTATGTCGCGACGAACGATGCCGTCTATAAGTCACGCGACGAGGGCCAGCTGTGGGAACGGTTCCCAAGTTTCAGCGCAAGACGTGTGACGACTCTCGCGATCGACCCTCAGTTCCCGGCCACGATTTATGCCGGCACCATGGCCGACGCCGTCTACAAGAGTCCGGATGGCGGGCAACATTGGCTCCCCCACAACGTCGGTCTTAAAGAACACGTCTCCTTTATCAATCAATTCGTCTTTCATCCGACACATAGCGAACAGATCTACGCCGCCACGACCGTCGGCGCCTTTTACACCAAAGACGGTGGGCGTGAATGGGAAGAACGCATGGCCGGAATGAAGGAAGTCCACATCGTGGTCTCCATCGCCATTCATCCTCGCGATCCTCGGGTTCTCTACGCGGGAACTACGGGAGGGATCTATCGGTCCGATAGCGCCGGGATGGCATGGAAGAAAATCAACAACGGGCTGATTCCCGAACAGGAGCTGATGGGAGGGATGGCGTTGGGGGTCAATACCATTGCCTTCGATGTGGTCAACCCGGACATCGTCTATGCCGGAACAACGAAAGGCCTCTTCCGCACCGCGACGCGTGGAGAACAATGGGAGCGAATCGGGCAATCGCTCCCCGATCTGTTCGTGAGTGGTATCCTCCTCGACCCGACCCAACCTGAGACTCTCTATATTGGAGGGCCGGGGGGCGTCTGGAAAAGCCCCGACAGCGGACAAACCTGGACCGCAAGCAACCGCGGACTGGCCTCGCTGAATATTCGCGCCCTCGCGATGAGTCCGCGCGATTCACACATCCTCTACGCCGGCACGAATGGGAGCGGCCTCTACCGCTCGACCGACTCCGGTGCAACCTGGACACCCCTGCCGCTCAAGGCCGCACCTCCAGGAGCAGGCTGAGGTCAAGGCTGAGCGAATACTCTCCGTGTTCCGGCTCAACCTTAGCCTCAACCTTAACCTTTTAGTATCCAGTCTTAGCCCCCGCAGCGCCGTGTTGGTATCGGCTGCTGTAGGCCAGCATCTGGTCCGACAAGGCCTTCCACTCCTCGACCGTCATGAGGTCCTTCATCTTGAAGCGGAGCGAGAGAATCTTCGCCGCTGACTGCATCCGCTGATTGTTCGCGTCATCCAGAATCTTGGTAAACTCCTCAGGAGTCGCCGCGTAGTTCGCATTCAACTCATACATCCGACGGTGCCCCGCACGAGCTTGCTCGCGGCCTGCCTTCAATTCCGCGACAATGTCGTTCACGACCGATTTGACCTGTTCCGCCTTCCCGTGATCCTTGACGGTGCGATCGATTAATGATGCCATGTCCTGCTGCCCCTTCTGCCAGTAGGCATCCCCTGTCCCTTCACCGGCCATCCCAAGATGATGGTGAGACGAACAACCAGCCAAAGCGAGCACGGCAACGAGCCCGAGAATATATCGCTGTATACGTTTCATAATACCCTCCCCTGAAATATGGATGAAATGCACACACTACTCTTAGCATGCTGCGGAAATACAATTGCGGCACAATGGAAATTCAATGGCCCTCGCGTCTGAGACAATGGAAGAATACCCGACAGGATGCTCAAAAAGTTCGTCCAGCAAGGCCGCAGCGAGTGAAGGCCCGAGGAGGTACAAACCGCACTTCGTGTGGGCCGTTCGCCCTTGCAATGGATCTCGGCGAACGGAAAAACCCCTCCAGCGCTTCCGACGTCCGAGAATCTCATTCGGTACGTTGAGGGTCTGAACGATGCGAGAACGACGCTGGCGGACTTTTTCAGCATCCTGTTAGTCTGTTGTCACAACGACGGTATATCCCGTATCATTCATCCCGTCCACCATGTCTAAACCGACGGACCCTGCAACCGATCATACCCTGGCGCTTCGAGAGGAGTTCCGTAATCACCTCGAAACGTTCTACGCCCAGCTCAAGCTGGCGCCACCCTATGAAAGCGTCGAGAAGGCCCTTCATTCTTTCACGACCTCGGTCCACGCGTTGCCGCCGTTAGTGCGCGCGCGTCTGGCCACCGACGCTACCGAGCGGTGGCAGCACTTTCGTCAGGCCTTTGAATCATCCGGGCTCAGCAAGAAACATCGCGGCATCATTGCGGGTCTCGCCCGCAACCGCTCCAGCTTAAATCTTCCCGCCGAATACGATCAGTTCCTAAGTCTGTATCTCTCCTAATCTTGTTCTTTTGGTCTATCTGGTCTGTCTTGTCTGTTCGGTCTGTTTGGTTTGTTTGGTTGCATGAGACTAACCAGATGGACCAGACAGACAAGAAAGACCGAACAGACCAGATTGACCAGGCTTGTCTCAGAACGGCAATCTAGCTCCCTCGAGAACCTCCCGGAGTTCTTGATAGACCGTCGTAAGCCGGGCGTTCTCAAGCCGATACGCAAACACAACCGTAATGGCTCCGGACACTAAAAAAACAAGTCCCAACCCTACAATCCCGAACGCTAACACCACTCCACCGAGTGCCGCCATTTCTCCCTCGACAAACAAGGCGATTAGGGCCCCCACCATGCCCACGGCCACCACGGCAAACCAGATGCCGGTGAGAAGAGCCGAGGACCAGGGAGTGAGCTTTCGGCAGAGCACCGCGAGTGCATCGCCTTCCGGAGACAGGGAGATCAACCCTTTTAACGGCCACAATGTTCGAAAGCCTATGGCGGACAGCCGGTATTTCTGGCGAATCGCAATCTGGTTCAGATCCTTGTAAAACCGGGCGGTTCCATGCGGCAAAGTCAAGATACCGCCGGCATCAAATCGGCTGGCCAGCTGCTTCACGGTCGTATGCGTGAAGCGATCGTGCGTGCGGGCAATTCCGCATCCGTATCGACTCGCATCCGGCGTAAGGCGCACGAAGTAGAGCCAGTCTCCGAGAATGAGGCCAAGACACAATGCACCGGCGAAGAAGCCAGCAAAGATCATGTTTCTACCTATCCCATAGGGGCCGCGCGTGAATCAAGTGATGGGATCGAGATAATCTGTTGACTCATCGATGCGAGTTGGCTAGAGTATCCCCGAGTGTTATTCAGGCGGGTCCCTCGCTCCATTCAGGTGCTCCGCCGCACAAATTTTTCCCACTTTGTAGTTGCGGCAATCGGCCCATCCCTTGCAGGTCGAGGAGCGCAAATCGCCTTTAATTAATGTGGAGTCGGAGGTGCTATGGATTTAGCGAAGATCGAGCGTGTTTATACATCTTACGCCAAGATCTACGATCGGGTTTTCGGAAAAGTGTTTCACGAAGGGCGGCAGTCGGTAATCCGAAATTTGAACGTCCAGCCTAATGAAAAAATCCTCGAAGTGGGAATCGGGACCGGGTTGGCCCTGCCGATGTACCCTCGCCATTGCCAGATCGTCGGTATCGATTTTTCAGAAGGTATGCTGAACAAAGCGAAGGAGCGAGCGGCGGAACACCGGATGGACCACGTGCAATTGCACCGCATGGATGCCGGCGCGATGGAGTTCACAGACGATAGCTTCGACACAGTCGTCGCGGCCTACGTCGTCACCGCTGTCCCCGACTACCGTCTGGTGGTCAACGAAATGATCCGCGTCTGCCGACCCGGTGGACGGATCATCATGCTGAACCACTTCAGCAACGACAATAAGCTCGTCGCCGCCTTTGAAAAAGTGATTTCCCCTTTCACAAAGCATTTAGGGTGGAGGACAGACCTGGCACTCCAGACTGTGCTGGAAGGGACGCCGCTACACGTCGCTCGGAGGCAGAATGTGAATCCGTTGCGACTCTGGGCCTTGGTGGAATGTGTGAACGAGAAGAACATGAACGGCAAGACACACATCAATGGCGTGAAGAACGGGATCGGCACCGCGGCCTACGCACATATCAACGGCACACATTTAACGGAACACGCCCCCGGCCAGGCGCTGGTCTAGCAGGCTGCTCGAAAAGGCCGTCCTCCTCATGTGTGGTTTATCTGATTTCTCCAGTTAGTCTAGTCCGACCAAATACACGAGACAAACCAAACAAATCAGCGCACCCAGCCGGTTCTCATGTTTCACGGGTGTCGAGAACGCCGCATAGGAAAAGGCAAAGACACGTCCTTGGGCGAAGATGCTGTCCTGGCAACCCCAGGGCGGGCGAGTAAAGTAGCCCCAGGGGTCGGGCCAGCACCCTGCTTGCCCTCCTGCTTCCGCCACGCCCCCTTGCACTACCCATCAGCCCCGCGTAGCTGTCCGAATGACTTCCAATTCTGCCATTCCCCGCCGGGAATGATCGTATTGCCTACCAGGCACTGACCGGAGAACCGTTGCACGATCAGATCCGCTAGGAGCGAAAGCACCTGACCGGTGCGGCGATCCTGTAGCCCACGGACCCGCAGCACCACTCCAAATCCAGGCCCATCGAGCGGCCCGTAGAGCATACAGTGAACCCCTATGGCATCCCCTGCTCCCTGCATCGACGCCGGGAGCAGATCCCCTTCCCACTGAATGACAGAGTGACTCCCAGGGGACAAGGCAGTGGCCCGCCAGGTGCAGGGAACACCTGCTACATCCAGTTCCGCCAAGAGCCATGTTACCGATGGCCAGTCCGGCATCCCACTTTGAAACGTCCATTGAGCCACCTGCTCCAGCGACAAGGGTTCGAGGCTCGGCGCTGCCACTTCCTCCAACTGCGCTTCCTCACACACCACATAGAGTTCACCCTGCGGATCGAACCAGAAACGGAGTTTCCCGTCGGTCAACTCCGCTTGGATAACTCCCAGCGTCGAGCAATCAGCCCCTTCCTGCTCAAACATCGAGAAGTCCGTCACGCCGGTCATCGTGAGTTTCGCCACACGAGCCATCTGGCGAATACGATAGCGGATCACGACCGTGACCGTGGTCCCCGCCAGCACCTCTCGGCCCGACGCTTCATCCAACAGCCGTCGCTTCGACACCTGCACATCGGTCACATAGCCACTGCGAAACCCGCCGGTATGGCCCAGCAGCCAACGCACATCTTCGATGTTCACAACCTGATATTTCATAGCATGAATACTCGCAGGCTCCGAACGATCATGACGAATTTCGAAACAACCAATTCAACTCAGCGGAACTTCAATAGCCTGGTGTGTGACACAACAGAAGAATACCAGACAGGATGCTCAACAAGGCCAGACTTCTCACCCGCCCAACCCCGCGCACCGAAACGCGAGCTGTCACTTAATAAGGGGTGACTGGGATGATCCCAACTGCCCTCGTCCGACAAAGGTCTCTTGTTTCCTTCTCGGTACCACCACACCTTCTCGCCCAAGGGAGTCGCCGGATTATCCTTCACTGCGCGCATCGGACGAGCACAGTTTCATCGTGCGCGTTCTGCGAGCAAGAAGGATAGTCTGGCAGCTCCCTTCACTTCCTTCTGAGGCCACGCGTTGCGCGAGCACGGGGATCATCCCAGCCATCCCACCCCCTTTTCAGCATCCTGCTAGAACAACGGCTGTTGCTGCCTAAGCCCTTCCACCTGACGTACCAACTCCTCCACGCGATCCTGGAGACGGGCGTTGTCGAGCCGAAGCAGATCCAAGCGATCCAAGAGCTGCTCTCGCTGAATCTCCGTCCACTCCAGCGTTCGTTTCAACCCTTCCAGCTCAAGCTGGATCTGTTGTTGGTCAGTCGGGAATGACATGTGTCCTCCGTCTAACAGGCTGTTGAAAAAATCCGCCGGCTTTATTCTCGCATCCCTCAGACCCTCAACGGGGACCCGGCCGCCTCACCAACTCGGCGGCGCGCACAGACGTGGTGCTCCTTATTCGTCGCACCGTGCGCCCCAGAGGGTACGCTTCGGGCTTTCACTCGCTGCGGTCTTGCTGGATGGTCTTTTTGAACAGCCTGCATGATCCCGTCCTGCGCTCCAAGACATACAGATCATTGGGTCTCCAACGGACCGACATCGTTTCTTCACAGCTTACCACTATAAGTCCAGACGGCACAGGCGTCCATTACGACCTTCGATAATCTTTTTTAAGGAGGCAGAGCAGATCGAAGCCTGAACCTTATTCTCTTCCTGATTACTGGCACACTTCTGGCGTGACAAACATCAAGGACAATTATCGCTCCGGCACCTTCACCTCAACCACTTTCCCATTGGGCGTCGAGACCTCGTTCACCGTCACCTGATACCCTTTATCGCGCATGAGCTTGGCGAACGTGGATGGATCTCGAATCTCACCAGGTCGGGAACTTTTCGCTTCAGACTTTAAATTTCCACACATTCCCCTTGTGGAGACATGAGGAGCCACTCCGAGGCCGTCAGTGCGAACGATCGTTCAACAAACAGCGGGAACGCGACAGTATACAGAATCATGGAGCACTTGATGAATGCCCTTGCTCTAGGTCAGGACGGCTCCTGGAACCATTTTTATTTCCGCTCGTCTTGTCATCGCCTACTTTTAAGTGTTGTTGGAAAAGGCTTTTTGATTTTTTTATGGACAGTCCTTGCTGTCAATGCTGCGACCGTGTATGTTTCGGCCTTGAAGGACTACCTGGGACGAATAGGTCGCACTCATTATTATCACGCAAGTTCTTTTCATGCGCGCAGTCTGTCTGAAACATGTTCCCTTTGAAGGGCCCGGCGCCTTCGCGACGGCGCTGACCGCGCGCGGCGTGAGCCTGGAACATTATCTCGTCCCACAAGACGGGCTACCGAAGGATGCGGGCGATGCGTTGATCGTGATGGGCGGGCCGATGTCGGTCAACGATCCTGATCCCTGGATTGCCGAAGAGACGGAATTCATTCGATCCGTGATCCTAACGGGCAAACCCGTCATTGGCGTCTGTCTCGGCAGTCAGTTCATGGCGAAAGCGTTGGGTGCCACCGTGCGATCGGGCAAGGCGCTGGAAATCGGCATGACACAGGTCAAGCTGACGGCTGAGGCAAAACACGACCCCGTTTTCAGTACGCTTCCGGCGTCATTCGAGGTCTTCGAATGGCATGGCGAAGTGTTCGACCTCCCCAAAGACTGTGTGCCCTTGGCCGGCTCCGACATCGCCCCCCTACAAGCCTTCCGCTATGCTGCTCGTGCCTATGGGCTTCTGTTTCACTTGGAAATGGAAGAGAACGGCATCGAATCGTTGTGCCGAGAATGTGCGCCGGATCTCGCGAAAGCACGCTTGACCGCGCATCACGTGAAAGCGGCAGCCCTCCCCCAGCTACTGCACCTCCATCAGATCGCCGATCGGCTGGTTGCCCATCTCCTCGATTCTGCACGTTGATTACCACCTCGCTCCTGAAGTAGTCTTAATGCCCTTTGTCGAAAAGTTCAAACGCCATAAAGTCGAAGGTCTACTGGAATTTCCCTGACTTGAAGACTTGATGACCTGACAACTTTAGGACCGATTGATTTATGAAAGGAGCCTGTTCGCATGTCTGGTTTCCCGATTGAAGTCGCAGCTCGAATCAAGACCCTGCCGCCCTATCTGTTTGCCGCAATTGACGAAATGAAGCAGAAGGCGATTGCGCGGGGGGTTGATATCATTAACCTGGGCATCGGCGACCCGGACTTGCCGACGCCGGTTCCGATCGTTGATAGCCTGGCGCAGGCCGCGAAAAACCCGAAGCACCATCAGTATCCGTCCTACGAGGGGATGTTATCGTTCCGGAAAGCCGTTGCCGATTGGTACAAGAAGCGATTCAAGGTGACGCTTGATCCGGCGCACGAAGTCCTCACGCTGATCGGCTCGAAGGAAGGCATCGGTCATATTCCCCTCGCATTCGTCGATCCGGGCGATACCGTGCTCGTCCCGAGCCCCGGCTATCCAGTCTACCCTGTCGGGACCAGCTTCGCCGGAGGCGTCCCGCACCTCATGCCGCTCACGAAACAGAACGGCTTCTTGCCAGACCTGACAGCGATTCCCAAGGACGTGGCGAAGAAGGCGAAGCTGATGTTCCTGAATTCGCCGAACAACCCGACGTCGGTCATCATGAGCAAAGACTATTTTAAGCGAGTGGTGGACTTTGCCCAAGAGAACCAGGTCATCGTCTGCCACGACGCAGCCTATTCGGAGATTTTCTACGACGGCAAACCCCCTGCGAGCTTCATGGAGGTCGATGGCGCGAAGGACGTGGGGATCGAGTTCCACTCGCTGTCGAAGACCTACAACATGACCGGCTGGCGCATCGGATTTGCGGTCGGGCACAAGCAGGTCTTGGCTGGACTCGGCAAGGTGAAAAGCAACCTCGACTCCGGCTGTTTCCAGGCCATTCAGGAAGCCGGTATCACCGCGCTCAGCCTGGATGATTCTGTGACGGATGGTCTGAGGAAAATTTATCAGGAACGGCGCGACACCCTCGTCCCAGGCCTCAAACAACTCGGACTTGAGGTTGATCCTCCACCGGCTGCGTTCTACGTCTGGGTCACGGTGCCGAAGGGCTACACCTCTACGTCCTTCACGGCTCACTTGCTGGAGAAAGCCGGAATCGTGACCACACCGGGCAACGGCTTCGGTGCGCCGGGCGAAGGGTACATTCGAATGACTGTCTGCACGACGAAGGAGCGGTTAGCGGAGGCGGTGGAGCGAATCAAGCGCGCTGGGTTTTAGCGCGAATGTTAAATGATGAATGCTGAATGTTGAATTATTTTGTGACCTATCCAATTCAAAATTCACCATTCAAAATTCAAAATTAGCGAGCCCTATGCACCGCGAGACTGTCTTCATCGGATTTGGTTCGAACGTCGGCGATCGGCTCGATTTCTGCGACCGTGCGGTGACCTTGCTTAGCCTGCTGCCACACTCGCAAGTCGTGGGCGTGTCGCTGCTCTATGAAACCGAGCCCGTGAACGATCATGGCAGACCGTGTGGCGGCTGGTTCTTGAACGGCGTCGTGCAGCTTGAGACGGAGGTCACACCGAAGAGCCTTTTAGCCATCCTGCGGGAGATCGAGCGCTCGCTCGGCCGGGATGAGGAGAACCGATCAGGCCCCAGGACCATCGATCTGGACATCTTGTTCTACGGCCAACGGATCATCAACGAACCACATCTCGTGGTGCCGCATCCTCGCATGCACCAACGCCGATTCGTCCTCATGCCGTTAAACGAACTCGATCCGCTGTTCCTGCACCCATCACTCCAGCGTACGATCAGCCAGCTGCTCGCAGAATCCGGGAAGCAGCCTGAGGTCCGCCTCTTGTTCCCCCAGCCCTCGACCCGCTATGGCTCACGCCCGGCTTGCAGCCCGCCTCCAGGCTCATGAAGATTATCCGCACCGCACGATCCATGACTGCATGGAGCGAACGATTACGCCGGGAAGGTGTGATCATCGGGTTCGTTCCCACGATGGGTGCGCTGCATGACGGCCATCGCTCCCTCATTCGAGCGGCACGATTGCGCTGTGATGCGCTCGTCGTGAGTATCTTCGTGAACCCGGCACAGTTCAGTCCGACCGAAGACTTAACCACGTATCCCCGCCCGATTACCCACGATCGGGCCCTGTGCCGTGAGGAAGGGGTGGATGTCTGTTTTGAGCCCACGGCCCGGGGCATGTATCCCGAGGGCTTCCAAACGACCGTGACGGTACCGGCGCTCACGCGCCGATGGGAAGGCGAGGCCCGGCCTCAACACTTCTCCGGCGTCGCCACGGTGGTGACGAAACTCTTCGGAATCGTGCAACCCCATCTCGCCTTGTTCGGCCAGAAAGATTACCAACAGGCAGCGCTGGTACGGCAACTTGTGAACGATCTCAATCTCGCCGTGTCGATTCAAGTGCGCCCGACAATCAGAGAGCGGAATGGGCTAGCCATGAGTTCGCGCAACGCCTCTCTCAACCCCGACGAACATCGGATCGCCCCTATGCTCTCTCAGGCACTCCGAACCGGTAGACAGATGATTGTGGGTGGAGTGAACGACGTGGCGGCGATCGAGCGGACCATGCGGCAGACCATCGAACAGACACCTGCCATTCATGTCGAGTACCTGGCCGTCTGCGACCCGAACAGTCTGGAGCCGCTGTCCGTCGTCACGGATCGTGCGGTCCTCTTGGGCGCAGTCCGGATCGGGTCGATCCGCTTGATCGATAATCTGCTGGTGAAGATGCCGGGTAGAAAGAGTCGCGCTAGCCCGCAATATTCATGACGGTTCGTCGCGAAATCGCTGAGCCGCGTCGCGAGACCGGCGCACGGAGCCCTGAGGCCCCGATGCGTACTCGTGCAGTACGGTGAGGGTCCGAGGAGCGAGCCCGCCGGCCGTTAGGTGCGTCGTCACCGCGCTTGCGAGGTCGAGCGCCCTTTGTATGATCCTGGCGCGAAGAAAGAATACCGCAATGAGTTCTGATTTTCGTCTCGGCGATTGCAGCAGAAGTGTTCATGAATAATGCGGGCTAGGCGTTGAGCGTGGGAGCAAGGCCTTGACCGACTAAGAGCCCGAGGATGACCTGAGCCAGACGGCGGTACTGTTCTGGTGGGATCTCCAGGAAACGGATCCCCATTGATAACGGGCGAACGGAACAGACTATCGCCGTTTCAATACGGATCGTTTCCTCCACCCCCCTTGGCTTCAAGACCAATTCGATAAAGGCCCCCTCCCGAAACCCCGTCGTCTGCAGGGTGCAGCCATCCATCGAAATGTCCGAGATTCGGTTGGTCACGGCCGGCTGGTTACGGTCGAGGACCTGGGCCTCGATGTAGGCCGTCAGGCGTGTGTACTGACGCCGATCAAACGCCTGCGTATTGTGGCGCGCACCGGAATAGATCGTACGGAAGCGATTTGTGCATAGCTGGCATCGAAACGGAAATACGTTGACGCGGCTCAAGAGGCGCTCGAGTCTGCCCTCCTGGTAGGTCACACGAACGAAAGAGGTCCCACAAATTGGACAGTGCAATCCTCTCATGAACCAAAACTGACCTCGGGCTTGACTGGCCCCTGCTCTGCTAAAATCGGTTCGATGCGCGCCGGCGAGTACGTGGCCGGCTTCACCCATTTCCCGTCTCCACGCTTATAGCCACCGAGCTTGCTCATGTTGGAGCGATGTACTTCTCGAAAGACCGGATCCATGTCGATGCCATAGGACACCGCCGTGCCGTAGACGACGTAGAGAAGGTCGGCCATCTCCTTGGCAATGGATGAAAGATCTTCTGCCGCGAGGGCCTCTTTCAACTCATCGAATTCTTCCTGAATGAGTGTTACGCGTAGCCCGCGCGTCCGCGCGTCCGCGACCGTCGGGGCTGGACTGACAAGGATATCGAACGTCCGGTGAAAGGCTGCTACCATCACCTGCTCGTCGGCCATCAGGGGCTCCTTATTCGCTATCAAACGGCAAGGCTTTACGCGAAACGAGTTCCACGGGATCCAACATGGGGATCTCTTTCTCCGACGAGACGCCGAGCTCCTTGAACCGACGGGCCGCCGGCAAGATTCTCGTTTCGAGCGACCCGATCGCCTTGTTGTATGCCAGGACACTCTTCCCGAGCGCCTGCCCGACGTCGTTCAAATGCACCGTCAGCACGGCCATCCGTTCGTAGAGGTCCTTCCCTAACCGGCCTGCCTCCTCGGCATGCTCTGTCAATCGCTCCTGCCGCCACCCATAGGCGACCGCCCGCAAGAGGGCCATGAGCGTCGTTGGGGTGGCAAGGACCACGCTCCGAAGAAACCCATCCTCGATGAGTCGTGGATCATGCTCGAGTGCGGCGCCAAGAAACTGTTCGCCCGGCAAGAAGAGCACGACAAACTCCGGCGCCTGCGCGAATTGATTCCAATAGGCTTTCAAGCTCAACTCGTCCATGCGCGACCGGACTTGTAGGGCATGACGGCGCATGCCTTCGAGACGTTGCTCCTCGGTCGGGGCTTCATGCGCGTCCAGATAGCCTGCCAGTACGGTCTTGGCATCCACGATGATCTGCCGCCCGCCCGGCAACTGGACTACCATGTCGGGACGAAGCCGGCTGCCGTCGACCGTGATGGACTCCTGCTCAAAAAAATCGCAATGCGCCACCATGCCTGACAACTCGGCCACGCGCTTGAGCGTGATCTCACCCCATTGGCCGCGGATGGCCGGCGCGCGTAGCGCCTTCACGAGGTTACCGGTCTCCGATTGCAGCCGCTGCTGTGACTCGGCCAGGAGCTTAAGATGCTGATCGAGGCCTCCATAGGCCGCTTGCCTCGATTGCTCCAGCTGCCGGAGCTGGTCGTCGTATCGATGCAGCGAGTCTTGGAGGGGTCTGACCAGACTATCGATCGCCTGTTGCCGCTGGGCAAGATCGCCCTTGGCCTCGGCTTGGAGCGTTTCAAATGAGCCACGTGCGAGGTTCAGAAACGCTTCGTTGTTCTGTTTGAGGGCTTCGCCGGAGAGAGCTTGGAAGGTCTCAGCCAATTCCTGTCGGGCCTGGCCCAGCAGAGTCTTTTGTTCGTTGAGATGGAGCGCGGCCTCAGCAGCCCTGGTCTCCGCCACGACACGGGCCTGGGATGCCTCCGAAAGATCCTGCCTGATTCGATCGAGGTCGAGGCGTTCTTGTAGTACCTGTCGGCGCAATTCGTCTGCCAGCGATTCTGCCCGCTGCGCCCGTTCGCCGGTAGTCAGCAGTTGGGCCTGTACGTTCGCGCGTACACGGGACGCAATCCAGAACCCGACGATCAGCGCGCCCAGGAGAACTCCGACGAGAACCCCCGCACCAAAGACCGTTCCATCAATCATGGGTGACCGTCCACGTTAAGCCGCCGACCTATATTAATTACGAACAAATTGTGAGTGTTTCGATGAGAAAGAATGATCTTGGAGAATACGTAAAAGACCGTGAAAGATCAAGACAACAAAACGACTAGAGACGTTCAGCCCTACAACATCGCATCGCATCAAGATTTGTTGGATGGTTCCAATCCTGCGAGCAAGTCTCCTCCACGCTCTTGGATAATGATCTCTCCTCGCTCCGCATCCAAGCTGATTCGATCGCCTTCCTTGAGCCTGGTGGTAATGCCAGGCACATTCGCAACAGCCGGCAATCCGTACTCGCGGGCAATAATCGCCCCGTGCGACAGCGTCCCGCCCATCTCGGCGACCAGCCCCGCTGCGACGCCAAACAATGGTGCCATGCCAGGGTCGATGACCGAGACCACAAGAATGTCGCCACGGCAGACTCGGCTCCAATCCTCCATCGATCGGACGAAGCGAACCGGCCCCACGGCCTGCCCCGCACTGATGGGAATACCGTGGAAGATCCCCTCCGAAGCCACGACGGGGAATGCGTCCCTGTCGCGGACCACGTCATTCCAATCCCGAATCGTGTCTGGAACGCTGATCATGAGGTAACGGTCTCTCTCGGCCCGGCGAGCCCGAATCAGCCCTCGCCAATCGCTCGATCCTCCAGCTAACAAGTCGGCACGTGCTTCGATCGTGAGATAGAAAATATCCTCCTGCAACAAGAGTCGTCCCCGCTCGACCAGCCATTCGCCCAAGCGAAGCAGGAGGCTACGTGTCGCTGCCGAGTAGTACATCAAATGATGTCGGTTCGCTTCCCGCAGGGCGAAGAACCGGCAAAGTCGTCGATACCACCAAGAAAAGATGGCCCACCGATGGAATCGCCATCCGAACCTGGCACGAATCTCTGCAAGCGCCCGTTCCCGTATCACTGTTTGGCGCTGAAGAATGTCTGTCGGGGTGACACTGGCTGGAGCCAGAATCTGTGTTCGTAGTACCGCCAGTAACAACTCCGGCCGATCAGCGAACCGAGGCGACATGACGTCCGACTCACCAACCCCACGATGGCCATAGTCTTCAAGATAACGGTCGAATGCACGGAGAACGTCAGTCCCCTCGAGTCGGCAACGAAACTCAACTGGGTCCCACCCCTCTGCGGTGAACCACGAAGCAGCTTTAGGGTCATGTCGAACCATGTCCGCTACTTCCGCCAACCGGACGATCTGTTGTGCGCTGATTACCGCCGCCTGACCCTGAAGTGCCCCGTTCAACAAGGCTCTCCAGTCTTCGCCTAGCCAGCGAGGTAGCAAGCCGCCTAACGCTTGCAAGCACTGCGACACCCCTCCCGCAATGCCGAACGTCAGTTCGCGTTTATCGAGCCATTTCGCGATGGTATCGAGGCGCCGAGCAATGTCTTCGCCCGAGACAGTCCGAAGCCGATCGGCTCGATGCTCGGCCGCCATCGCTTTCATCTCCGCAAACCAGGCAGGTCCATGGCGCACAGCCTTTCTCATCTCGGCCATCATCGCAACGCCGGCACGGGCCAGCGCGAACCACCCAAGCGGGTGAACCTCCGGCACCCTGGAAATGATTTCCCCTCCCATTTGCTCCGCCAACAAAGAGGGATCTCCCCGCAGTTGTACGATGAGAGAATGAAACAGCGTCATATTGATGTAGGGACGTCCCTGGAACGTGCGGACCGATGAGATCCCTTCGGGAATTCGGCACCCCAGACGCCGATAGGGTGAAAGAATGTAGCGCTCCATGAACAATTCGAGAAACGACAGCCCGAGCGGGCTCGGCAGCTCCGGCAGGGTTTCCTTGAAGTTGGCACGCGACCATTCGCAGTCATCATTGGTCAGCTGAGGGGATCGAGTCAGACCAGAGATGGGGCGCGCTTGGAGCAGCCACAGGCCACGTTCATCGTAGAGCCATTCGAGATCCACTGGATGACCGAATGTCTTTTCAATCTGTTTGGCCGTGCGGGCCAGGGCAAACAGTTGGTCGTCCGACAACGTTGCACGACCAACTGCGTCGTCCGACAGCGGCACTTCTCGAAGACCCTGGCCGGTCACTCGCAACGCCTGAGTCTGCCCGGTGATCATCCGTTCGCGAATCCGGATGGGATGACTGTTCTCGGCCATCTCAACCACATACTGGTCCGGCGTTGCGCGCCCATCGACGAGGGCTGCCGCAAGCCCCGCAACCGCATTGATCGCCACCTGAGTCGCTCGTCCTGTAAGGGGATGGATGGAATAAGCCACACCGGCGGCTTGAGCCTCTAGCAGCGGTTGGATCACGACGGCCATGGCGGGAGGTAGTTCACTCAATCCAGACGTCGCATGATAATTCAGGACCCGCTCATCCCAGATCGACATCCACAGATCCTTTACCGCCAAGCCCATCTCCTCCAGCGGGATGCCGAGGCGCGTGCAGTAGACTCCGGCAAAGCTCGCATGAACTCCATCCTCGTTCGTCGCTGACGACCTCACCGCCCACAGTCCAAGCAACGGCAGATCCATCCGTTGCACCTGTTCGACGATCTGAGCCGTCAGTTCAGCGATGTCGTAGTTCAGAATGATGGTGCGACAGTGGGAGAGTATCCGTTGGCGTTCGGCCCCAGAGGAATGCAGGGCTGCCTGCCACTGTTCCGCTGGAGAAAAACCCGGTGCGCGAAGCGCGTGATCATAGGCCTCCGTCGTCACGCAGAATCCAGAGGGAACAGGGAATCCTCCTGCGAGCAGACGCGCCAAGCCTAGAGCTTTCCCCCCAACAAGAGATGGTTGAGTGCAGATGGCCAAGGGAAGAAGGAGGGGGCGATCCATTGGAATGGATACTACCTAGCAGGCTGCGAAAAAACTATGGGGGTGCGCCAGAACTTCACTGGTCCGCACGTCTGTGACATCGGAAGAACACTATGCAGGATGCTCAAAAAGGCCAGACTTCACACCCGCCCAACCACGGCGGCTACTTCACCCGCCCGCCCTGAGTCTGCCAAGACAGCCTCTTTGCCCAGAGACGCACTTGAACCGAGCAAGACCGCAGCGAGCTGTCACTTCACAAGGGATGGCCGGGACGATCCCAACTGCGCGCAACGTTCTCACCCGCCCACCCACTGACACGCCGAGACGTGCCATTTGCCCGGGCGAGGGCCTTCTATTTTTCCCCACTTCGCTCTCAGGGGAGCAGCCAGACTGTCCTTCACTGCACGCATCGGACGAGCACCGTTTTTATTGTGCGCGTTCTGCGAGCACAAAGGATGGTCTGGCTGCTCCCCCTTCTGCTCTTCTGAGGCCGCGCGTTGCGCGAGCACGGGGACCGTCCCGGCCACCCCACCCCCTTTTTCAGCATCCTGCTAGAGAACGAGAAGGAGGTAAAGGTCATTCACATTCGTGCCGGTGGGACCAGTGACGATGAGCTGATGGAGCCTCTTCAATGCGGGGTAGGTGTTGTGGCGAATCAACGCGCCCTTAAGATCCACCGAAAGGCGCTGCGCGCGCGCCACGGTATCGCCATCGACCATGGCTCCAGCCGCATCAGTCGGACCGTCGGTGCCATCGGTACCGATCGCCACCACCCACACCTTGTCCAGACCGGCAATTTCCAGAGCGGCGGCTGATGCAAACTCTTGTGCCCTCCCGCCTGTTCCATTTCCGGTGACGGTCACAGTGGTTTCCCCGCCGGCCACCACACAACAGGGCCTCTGTAACGGTTTACCCTCCCGCACAACGTTCCTCGCCAAGGCGCCAAACCGCTTCCCCTCCTCACGGGCCTCTCCGGTTAAGGCCAGCGGGTGGACGAGAGTTCGAAGACCTGCCTCTCTGGATGCACGGGCAACAGCCGTGACGGCCGTTGCGTTGTTCCCGACGATGTGATGGCGAACCCGACGGAAAAGCGAGGAGCCGGGCTTTGGAGTTTCACTCACGAGTCCCTGGCATCCACGGTCGAGATGACGACGCACTCGTTGAGGGACTGGCTGCCAGATGCGATAGCGTTTCAGAATCGCGACAGCGTCTTGATAGGTCGTGGGGTCTGGGGCTGTCGGCCCTGACGCAATGGCGCTGAGGTCGTCGCCCAACACATCGGACAGAATCAGCGTCACAACTGTGGCCTTGGTCAACTCGGCGAGACGTCCGCCTTTGATGCGCGAGAGATGTTTCCGAACGGTATTGATCTCGCGGATACTCGCTCCGCATCGTAAGAGTTCCTGTGTGGTCCGCTGCTTGTCGGCTAACGTAACTCCTACGACAGGAGCAGGCAGTAAACTGGAGGCACCGCCCGAGAGAAGCACGATCAAGAGATCGCGCCGACCCAGCTTTGCCGCCATGGCGCAGAGCCTGGAGGCCGCCCGCTGACCGGACCGATCGGGAACTGGGTGGCTGGCTTCCGCCACGACGATCTGTTTTGTCAGCCGGCCATGGCCGTGTTTCACCACGACGAACCCACCCTGCAGCCGACGGCCTAGCCTCTGCTCTACCGCCCGAGCCATCGGGGCCGTCGCCTTCCCAGCTCCGACCACGACGATACGCTCATAGTGACGCAGGTCATACCGGCGCCGGCCGATGATCAGCTCCTCCCCGTTTCTTGAGATGGCGCGACCGACCGCCGTACGGGCGTCGACCGCCTCCAGTCCTCGAACGATTAATTTCTTCAGAAGTGGCCGGATAGGAGAAGGGGGAATCTGCATCACGCTGGCGACGGATTAGGGAGTATTGTCCTGCTTGAAGCAACGGGTCGGACAAGTCTGCCGTGGGACTCTCATCTGATAGGTCCCGCGTGGGAGCGCATCCTTCTTGAATTCAGGATTCAGCATCTTGAGTTCCAAGAAGTAGGTCCCATATTCCTCGGCAATCGAGGTGAGGGCTCGTTTGGAATCTTTCACGTTGACGGTAACCGTTTCAGTTTCCATTGGCATATACAGGTCTTTCTTGCTCAGACCCAAATACTTCTCTGGTTGCGAGTAGATTTCCTTGGCGGCGATGATTCTCGGGACATAGCGCATCGTTTCCCGTGGCCCGTGCATCTTCCAATAGTCAGTAATATTTTGGTCCTTCAATAACCGACGAACTCGTTCTTCGCCGGCATTGTACGAAGCCATGGCCATGAACCAATCATTCTGCTTGAAATCTTTCAGATAGCGCAAATACTTCACCGCCGCTTCCGTCGACATCTCCAGATTGCGGCGATCGTCGCGGACCGAATCGCTCTTGAGACGATAGCGTCGCCCGGTGGAAGGGATGAACTGCCACGGCCCCGACGCTTTCGCCTTTGAATAGGCGGCCGCCACGCATTTGCTCTCCACCAGCAACATATACTTGAGGTCATCCGGCAACCCGGCATCGGCCAACTGCTTTTCGGCGGGAGGGAAACAGCGTCCGGTTCGTTTGGCGAGGATGATACTTTCGCCCTGGTCTTCTAAGAATTGATAGAACTCATACTCAATGCGTTCACGAACCTGCCAGTTATCGAGCGGGACTGGTTGGCCAGCAAAGGTCAACTTGTCAGGCAGCTTGAATGAACTGAGGAAGTGGCGCTCTCCCTCCCGTTTGATTTCCGGAAGAATGACGAGGCGGTCCTCCGCCTCGTCTGGGTTCTCAAGGGGATCGATCAGGATCAGTTCCTGCTCTGGTTCTCCATTGGCCCCAGACTGAGGCGCACTCTCCTTCGCCTCGGAATATTCAGGTTGCGGCTGTGCTCCTGTCGCAATCGGAAGCGTAACCACCATCCACAACCCACTAAGCACCAGTGCTCGTCGAAGCCACGTCGTCATGCCAATCCGATCTCCTATTACGGGGTGAACACCCCAACTTTGAATGCTCATGCTAACAGCATGGCTAAGGTCCGGCAAGCATGATCGACTTTTGGATTCGTGTTAGACTGCCACGGTCTATGCGTGCATTGACCCTCCTCAACGATCGCATCACCCACTGCACCGCCTGTCTACGGCTCGTCACCTATCGGGAAGCGATTGCTGCAGAGAAACGGAAGCAGTTTGAGGACTGGACCTACTGGGGGCGTCCAGTTCCCGGGTTCGGAGACTCGCACGCCCGCCTCTACGTACTCGGGCTGGCACCAGCCGCCCACGGCGGCAACCGAACCGGCCGAGTATTTACAGGCGACCGCAGCGGGGACTGGTTGTATGACGCCTTACATCGATTTGGCTTCGCCAACCAACCCAGCTCTCATCACCGGGATGACGGTCTGAAGCTATCGGATTGTTACATTGGCGCCACCGTCCGTTGTGCGCCGCCCGATAATAAACCGGCCCCCGAAGAATTCAAGGCCTGCCGCCCCTATCTGCGGGAAGAACTTCGGTTGTTACGGAAGATCCGAGTGGTTGTGGCACTGGGCAAGATTGCGTTCGATCACTACTTGAAAGCCTGTCGCGATGAAGGGTTGGAACTTCCCTCACCGCTCCCGAAATTTTCCCATGGAATCGTACAGGCCCTTCCGTGGGGCATGACACTGATCGGCTCATACCATCCGAGCCAGCAAAATACCTTCACAGGAATACTGACCAGGCCGATGTTTCACCATATCTTTGCAACCGCTCGACAACGACTTGCCGAGCCGGAACGCACACAGGCCAACTAAGATCAGGCTTGAGGGAAACCTACTGTAGCACCCCAGAAGAACACCCCCCACAGGACGCTCAAAAAGGCCGTCCAGCAAGGCCGCAGCCGATGAAAGCACCGGAGGCGTAGCCTCCGGGCTACGTTGAGGATGCTTTCGAGGCGAGAACACCGCTGGCGGACTTTTTCAGCGTCCTGTTAGGATTTACTTCTTGGCTTGTGCTTCCCAGTCCGCCAGAAACTTCTTGAGTCCGCTATCCGTCAGCGGATGTTTCACCATCTGCTGAAAAATCGAGAAGGGCATCGTACAGATATGCCCACCAGCTAGCGCAGCCTCGACTACGTGCTGAGGATGGCGCACGCTGGCCACCAGCACCTGGGTTTTAAAGTCGTAATTGCGGTAGATGGTCAGGATCTGGCGGATCAGTTCCATCCCGTTTGAACTGATGTCGTCAAGCCGACCGATGAAAGGTGAAACGCACCAGGCACCGGCTTTTGCTGCAAGGAGCGCCTGGGTTGGAGAAAAGCACAATGTGACATTCACTTTGATGCCCTCGGCAGCCATTCTCTTGGTGGCCTTCAATCCCTCCGCAATCAAAGGCACCTTCACGACGATGTTCTTGTGGATCTTCGCAAGTTCCTTCCCCTCCTTCACCATGGCATCGGCTTCGATGCTGACGACTTCTGCACTGATCGGCCCATCCACAATGTTGCAAATCTCGACAAGGACGTCACGGAATACGCGGCCTTCTTTCGCCACGAGCGAGGGGTTCGTCGTAACACCGTCGAGGAGTCCCCAACTGGCGGCTTCCTGAATTTCTTTCACGCTTGCGGTATCAAGATAGAATTTCATGGGCTTGTCCTTTCATGTCGGGATGAGAAATCCTTGCGATCAATTCGTTATCGGTTATTCTATGAAGAACTCAACCTGGCTGCAATCTTCTACTGGCATCCGCCAGTTTGACAGGTCTCTGCATGGCAGTTTAGATTCGATCGTCAACCGCCCGCCGGTTGATGCGTTGACCGAAACATACGACGAGGAGACCCGCTATGAGACGATCTGCCTGGCTACTGTCATTTTTCCTGCTCCTGACTGCCTGCGGCGGCAGTAACCCCTACCTTGAACAGTCGCTCAAACCGGCCGAGCTTCAAGGCAAAGACAAGGCCTGGTTTGAAAAGAACTGGGGAGCGCCGAGCGGCAAGGCCCTGAGATTTTTTGGTGGCGAAACCTGGACCTACTATCGCATCGCCGGAGGAAAGTCTGGTCCACCCCTCTTCAACTTCTCGCCCAATCAGTGCCAGATCACGCTCAAGTTCGACAAAGAAGAGAAACTCTCCGACTATAGTTACTCGGGCTGTTAACCGGCGAGCTGTTCCTGGAACTTGTGTGCGCACGATCGGCTGCAAAAGTAATACGTCTGCCCCCCGATATCTTCCGTTATCGCCGCTCCCCTTGGAACAAATACCTTGCAGACGGGATCCTGCACCATGTGATTCTTGCCAGGAGGGAGACGGTCAGGCTCACCCCGCCCTTTGAAATCTCTCAGGGCACGCCGGAGGAGGAAATACAGCACTACAAGTAGACCGAAAATGAGGATAATTCTATACATAGTGTGGGGTTATTTCCGATGCCACAATCCTATTGGACGGCACCACCACTGTCAAGGACTCCATAATCTGTTCTGGCTGATAAACTAATGGATTCCCATTCCTACCATCCGCTCAAACGGCCTATCTGTATAGGGGAGGGAAGGCCTATTTCCCCAGAGGACCCAGTACTTCAGATGGATATGCTTCCATTTTCTTGTATGCTAAATTGCCAGCATGACGATTTGTGATAAATGCCGCGGGGCGATGTTGCTGGAACGGGCAGTGGATCTGAACGCAGGGCTTGCGATCACAGTGTTTGCGTGTTTGAATTGTGGTCGTCGGAAATCAGCGGACCAGGAACCTCGGCCTATTACCGCGAGACATTAACCGCGCTATGACAGAACCGACACCGCTCTCGTACGACGACCATAAGGCAGCTGAAGCCGCTTTCTTTAGGTATCCGCCTAATGCTGATTGGACGGATTCCGCCCAGTAAATTTATACCCGCCTGTCTGCCTCGATCCCCACAGGGGAAACCTCTGCTCGCAACTTCGCATCCAAACGGGACTTGTCCAGCGCCACACGATAGTCGCTCCCGCATCTCTCCAACTTCCTGGCTGATGTGAATCAGACGGCGCTTCAACAGAGAATCTGTCACACCACAGATGATGGCCTGTCAAATTCACGATGTGGGGGACCGGAACAGGGAAGGAGAACTATCGGAGATCCAGCACATCCATCATGTCGTAGAGGCCTGGAGGCTGCTGAACCACCCACCGGGCGGCACGCAAGGCGCCTCGCGCGAAGGTGTCTCGGCTACTCGCTCGATGTGTCACTTCAATGCGTTCACCCATTCCGCCAAAGAGAATCGTGTGGTCGCCAACAATGTCGCCGGCACGAATGGTTTGAATCCCGATCTCACCTTTTTTCCGTTCCCCGATGAGACCTTTTCTGGCATAGACGCCGACCTGATCCAGATCGCGGCTCACAGCTTTCGCTAAGACTTCTGCAATCTTGAGCGCCGTCCCGCTCGGCGCATCTTTTTTCAGACGATGATGGGCTTCAATCACCTCAATGTCATATTCGTCCCCCAGCGTTTTCGCCATCTCGCTGATGACCTTGTAGATCAGATTGACACCCACGCTCATGTTGGGGGACAACACGCAGGGAACTTGGCACGCAAGCGATTTCAGCTCTTCGAGCTGGGGAGAGGAAAACCCCGTCGTGCCGATTACCATGGCTCGTCGATGTTGAGCCACCGTGCGTAAGTGTTGCAAGGTCGCTTCAGGCGCGGAGAAATCGACGATCACTTCGCCTCTGTCAAGGAGCGCTGCGAAATCGTCGGTAATCAAAAGACCCGCACGGCCACAGCCCGCCGTCTCCCCGGCATCGTCACCCACAGCGTGATGGCCCTTCCCTTCTATCGCACCGGACAGCGTCAGGGCGGTCGAATCCTTGATAAGGGCAACCAGCCGACAGCCCATACGACCGGCAGCCCCTGCGACAATGACGTTGATCATCCGAAACCTTACCCCTTACGCCTCACACTAAATGAGGCCTGCGTCCTTTAAGGCGCGCGTGAGTTGGTCCTTCGTCTCGGTCGCCATGGCACAGAGTGGAAGCCGCAGCTCCGGATCGATTTTCCCCATCATGCCTAACGCGGTTTTCACCGGAATCGGATTGGTCTCGTAAAAAAGCGCGCTGAAAAGCGGCGACAATGCGAAATGAATCCGGCGCGCCTCGTCGATGCGTCCGCTCATGAAGGCCTTGACCAATTGCGCCATCTCGGATGGAACGACGTTCGATGTCACGCTAATGACCCCTTTCCCTCCCACTGCCATCATCGGCAACGTCAGGGCATCATCTCCCGCCAGCACCGTCATCCTATCTCCACACATACGCGCAACCTCAGAGGCCTGTTGGACTGACCCACTGCCCTCTTTGATCCCGACAATGCACTGTAACCCACAAAGCCTCGCGACAGTGGCTGGCAACATATTCACACCGGTCCGTCCCGGAATGTTATACAGAAGTTGCGGAAGATCCACCGACTCCGCGATCAACTTGTAATGACGGTACAGACCCTCTTGCGTCGGCTTGTTGTAATAGGGCGTAATGATCAGCGCCCCATCGGCCCCTGCCTGCTTGGCGTGTTTCGTGAGGGACACCGCTTCTTCCGTGCTATTGGAACCTGTCCCGGCAATCACGGGGACGCGTCGGTTGACCACCTCGACGGTCAACTCGACCACGCGGTGGTGCTCCTGGTGCGTGAGGGTGGCAGATTCGCCGGTGGTGCCGCAGGGCACAATCCCGTTCGTTCCGTTGGCAATTTGCCATTCTATGAGGTCTCCGAAGGCCCGCTCGTCAACCTTGCCATTCCTGAATGGGGTCACAATGGCAATCAATGCACCTGTAAACATGTAACTCCTTCGTCGACGCCGCGTCTGTCGCGCCCACTCCTCAGTCGAGAAATGCCGGAATCGTTTCGCCCTTCACCAAATCGTCGTAGGTCTCCCTGGTCTTGATGACGTGGATCTCCCCGTCTTTGATCAGAACTTCCGGTACCCGTGGTCGAGAATTGTAATTGGAGGCCATCACAAATCCATAGGCCCCCGCACTCATCACCGCCAGCATGTCACCCGCATTGACCTCCGGCAGTGACCGGTCCTTCGCCAGAAAGTCGCCCGACTCACAGACCGGACCCACCACATCCACATTATGCTTGGGCCGCTGCAACACCGCCTCGGATAAGGGGCGAATTTCGTGATAGGCCCCGTAGAGGCTCGGTCTGATCAGATCGTTCATCGCCGCATCGACGATAATAAACCGTTTCGCTTCGCCGTCCTTCCGATACAAGACCTTGGTTACAAGAATGCCGGCGTTGCCGACGATGACGCGGCCCGGCTCCATGATGAGGGTCACATTCAAATCCTTCAGAAGCGGCGACACGGCATCTGCAAGGTCCTGCGGCAGCGGTGGCGTTTCGTCCGAGTAAGTAATGCCAAGACCGCCACCGATATTGACGTACCGGATGTTGATGCCCTGGGCCTTCAAGGCTTCGACCAGCTTCACCACCTTCTTCACAGCCTCGACGAACGGCGTGACTTCCGTCAACTGCGACCCGATATGCTTATGAACCCCGACGACTTCGATGTTGGAAAGCGAGGAAGCCAGCGTGAACTCTTCGAGCGCCCGATCGGCGGCGATCCCGAACTTGCTCTTCTTGAGACCGGTCGAAATGTAGGGGTGTGTTTTCGGATCGATGTCTGGATTGATGCGCAGGGCGACCCTCGCCTTGGTCCCGACGGAAGCCGCCACCTCATTAATCGCCTGCAGCTCAGCCGAAGACTCGACATTGAACATGAGGATATCGGCCTTCAAGGCCTCGTGGATCTCCTCAGAGTTCTTGCCGACGCCCGCGAATACGATCTTTGAGGGAGGCACACCCGCCTTAAGCGCTCGAAAGAGTTCCCCGCCGGACACAATATCCACCCCGCTCCCCTCCTTTGCCATAAGACGGAGGATCGCGATATTGGAGTTGGCCTTCATGGCAAACGCAATCACATGGGGCAGGCTCTTGAAGGCCCCATCATATGCCCGGAAATGACGAACGAGAGTCGCGTGGCTGTAAATGTAGCAAGGCGTGCCGACCTCTTTCGCAATCCGGCTGACCGGCACCTGTTCGCAATAGAGTTCGCCGTGTCGATACTCAAAATTATGCATCCCGCAAATCTTCATTGAGATGCTCGATACCTACAAGCGAGAAACCCTGCAAGGAGGCCTCGAAAGCATCCTTAAACTTACGATAGCGGACCTTTACATGCGGAATTGCAAGCTTCATCGCGTCTGAATCCAACAACGCCTTAAGGGCGTCGGGCGTCGCCAGCTTGATGTGTTCGAAGTTGACGATGATGTCCATGCGTGCCTGATTGGCCGCTTCCTTGAGCCGCTTAATTAATTCCAGGGCATTCAGGCGATCGAGGGTGCCATCAAGGTCCACGAACAGAGCGGCAAACTTGTCATGCCGCTTGGCCTTGATGTGGAACGTCAATTGTTGTGCCGAAAGCGCGTTCGGATCGAAGCGCTGTTTCAGTGCATGCAGCGCGCTAGGAATCAATTGCTCCTTGTCCAACACCGGGAGCTTCGCTTGGAGATTCCTCAACACCCCCGCGAGCGGAGGCACGGACCCTTTGGGGCAGGTTCGCTTGACCAATTTTCGAAACTCTCGATTCATCTCAAACCGCGGAATAAGCCGCTGACTCGTGCCCGACAGCCGTTTCCAGATCGAAGGGATCGAGTAGAATTGGTGATTGGCCCAGTGGAAGCCGTCTTGTAGCTGCTCGGTCGTCATCCGGCTCGGCTGAAATACCACATGCTTGCCGTCGTACTTCGCCCAGTCCTTATCGAAGATGCGACCGTCCTTTTCGAATCGGTCGAACAACGCCGTGCCAGGAAGGGGCGTCAGCACGTTGAAGTACGCCAATTCCACTTGGTTCTTCGTCAAGAATTCGACGGCCCGTTCGAACACGGTTACATCGTCGCTATCGAATCCGAACACGATCCCGGGATTCACCATGATCCCGTAATCGTGGAACATCTTGATCTCCTGGGAGAACTTCAGGACTCGGTTAAACGGCTTGTTCGTTTCATCCAGAGCGTCTTCATCGAGCGATTCCATGCCGACGAAGACCGACACGCAGCCGCTCTCGGCCGCGAGCTTGACCATCTCCTCGTCGTCAGCCAGGAACATCGTGGACTGGCAGCCCCATTTGATTTTGAGCGGCTTCAGCGCGGCCCAGAGCTCACGACAATAGGTACGGTTGCTGTTGTGCAAGTCATCGACGAACGCGACAATGCTGCCATCCTCGATTCCCACCCGAATCCGAAGCGCGGTGACAAAGGCGCTCCACATCGGCTCGTCGCGCAACCGCTCGACCAGCTCACTGCGAATCCATCGCTGAACATTTCGAAGCTCCGTGACCACTTCCTGCACCGGCCGACGACGCGTGGTCTTTCCGTTAAACGGGGACACGCTACAGAACTCGCAGTCGAAATGGCATCCGCGGGTCGTGAAGCTACACTGTCTCGTCATATACGAGTCGGGACTCAGCAATTCGACACGGGGACTCTTGTACTTCTCCAGAGAGGGGAACGATGTCATCTTATACATGCGCTGCATCTTCCCCGCCTCATAGTCCGCGACCAACTGCGGCCAGAGATCTTCAGCTTCTCCGCAGACGATCGCGTCGGCATACCGAAGCGCTTCGTCGGGGCAGTAGGTGGGATGGACGCCCCCCATGACGATCGTCTTGCCTCGCTTGCGAAATTCTGTTGCGATCTCGTAGGCGCGAGGGGCATAGCAGGTCATAATGGAGAGGCCGACCATGTCACAAGGATAGTCAAAATCGATATCTTGAACCGCTTCATCGACCAGACTTACTTCCCAATTCTCGGGCGTGTAGGCCGCAATCACCGGCAAGCTCAGCTTGGGAAACCACACCGCGCGTCGCTCCGACGCGGTCAACCGATAGGGGTTATTGCGCGGATAGGGATCGACCAGCAATAGCCGCTTGCCTGGTCCGTGCTTAACCATCGGTGCCTGCCCAACGGACAGACTATGCCGCGTGGGTTGAATAAGTTCCATGAATTGATCCTCCTCACCTCTATCCGGCCATCCATCTGAGGCTGTCTATACGTTCGTTGAAATGTTCTGAGCGGTGCCTCTGGTTGTCTACGCCGCCTTTTTCGTCGGAGCAGACTGCGGCTCCGCATGCTCGGCCTCGCCGGTCGCGAGAACCTTCGCCATCCCTGCGCAGTCGTTCACGCACTTGCACAGCCCCTCGCCGTGAAGCCACCGCGGTCCTCAGCAGCCACTGGAGCAGCGCATTCCCTCGTCAGTATAGCGTTATCTGGCTACATAGGTCCAGCAGAGGGCGGTTTTAACATTACCGGGTTCCCACCGGTTGCAACGGGGGGAGGTTGACATCCTGCCCCTGTAGCATTGGGTCCGGTTGTGGCTCAGCGGATTCGTCTGCCGCTGCGGCCTCACGCTGTTTCTCTTCGAGCGCCTCTAACTTCTTTTGCCGCTCAATGGTCGGATTCACACCGACACTTTCAGGAGGAACCGGCGATCCCACGATCCCGCAGGCCACCAACATCCCCGTCGTCACACCCGCCACGATGGACATCGCTCTCGGCATCCGCACCTTCACGAGAGCATCCGCTCGAGTTCTTTGATGCGTTGTTCCACTCGCGTTCGGGCAGTTCCGCCTATCTGAGACTTCCGATCGATCGCGGCAGTGACCGTCACCCGTAGGAACAGGCCCTTTTCAATTCGCTCGGAAAATGTCCGCAGCTCCTCGAGCGAGAAGTCCGTGAGTTCACGACCTTGATCCAAAGCGGCCCGTACCAGCCGGCCCGTGATCGCATGCGCTTCGCGAAAAGGCACTCCTCGGGTCACAAGATAGTCCGCCACCTCCGTGGCCAGCATACCACCACCCTGAACCGCTTGCTTGAGGACGTCCCGATTGACGATGAGTCGGCGCATCAGTTCCGTCAAGACCTCCACCGACGCAATTACGGTATCGAGGGCATCAAAGAGCGCCGGCTTATCTTCCTGAAGATCTCGATTATAGCTTAAGGGTAAGGCCTTGAGTGTCGTCAACAGATTGACCAAATGGCCATAGACACGTCCGGTCTTGCCCCGCACCAATTCCGGCACATCGGGATTCTTCTTCTGCGGCATCATACTGCTACCGGTACAGAAGGCATCGGGAAGCTCGACGAATTGGAACTCCTGAGACGACCAAAGAATCAATTCTTCACTGAGCCGGGACAGGTGCATCATCGTGATCGACAGCGCCGAGGCCACCTCGATCATAAAGTCTCGATCGGACACGGCATCGAGACTGTTTTGCGTCACGGCGGGAAAACCCAACAGCCCGGCGGTGAACAGGCGATCAACTGGGTAGTTGGTCCCCGCGAGTGCTCCAGATCCCAACGGCATGACATTCAAGCGCACCGACGCATCGCGAAACCGCCCCTTGTCCCGCTCGATCATTTCCACATAGGCTAATAGATGATGAGCCAACAGCACCGGCTGGGCACGCTGTAGATGTGTATAGCCTGGCATAGCGACCGTTCGATTCGCCTTGCCCTTCGCCACCAAGACCCGCTGAAAGCGTTCCAGATGCGCCAAGAGCTGACTGAGTTGATCCCGTAAATAGAGCCGGACATCCAGCGCAACCTGGTCGTTGCGACTGCGTCCCGTGTGCAGCTTGCCGCCGAGGGGACCGATCAATTCTGTCAATCGGCGCTCAATCGCCATGTGAATATCTTCATCCTCAGGCGCAAAGCGAAAGCGACCTCGATCCAGCTCCGTCTTCACCGATTCCAAACCCCGCACGATCGTCCTGGTTTCAGATGTGGTCAACACACGCGCCTTCCCCAACGTCTTGCAATGGGCGATGCTGCCCTGAATGTCATAGGCATAGAGTCGGCGATCGACCGCCACCGAAACGGTGAAGGCCTCGACAAGACGGTTCGTCTTGTGCCGAAACCGTCCACCCCACGCCTTCTCCCCTGCTGGACGCCGCGGTGAACCTCCGCTCTGTCGCCCCATTACAAAGAAGCCTTTCGCCGTTGGGCTCGAATCGCCAGACGGAGCGCATTCAACCGGATAAAGCCTTCGGCATCCTTTTGCCGATAGACGTCGTCTTCTTCAAACGTCGCAATGTCGAGACGGTACAGTGAGTTCTTGGACTTCCGTCCGACCACCGTACAGTTGCCCTTGTACAGCTTCACACGCACGGTCCCCGAAACATCCTTCTGCGCCTCATCCATCATTTTCTGGAGCACATCTCGTTCCGGGCTAAACCAGTAGCCGTAATAGACCAGCTCGGCATAGCGTGGAATCAAACTGTCCCGAAGATGCAGCACCTCGCGATCCATCGTGAGCGACTCGAGTCCCCGATGGGCAGCATGCAGAATCGTCCCGCCCGGTGTTTCATAGACCCCGCGCGACTTCATGCCGACGTACCGATTTTCGACCAGATCGACGCGGCCGATGCCATGTGCGCCACCCAACTTGTTGAGGTGCGCCAACAGCGTGGCTGGACTCATTTTCTTCCCGTCGACCGCCACCGGATCGCCACCGGCATAGTCGATCTCGATTTCCCGCGGCTTGTCGGGCGCCTGTTCCGGCGACACCGTCATTTGGAAAATTTCATCCGGCGGGGCCTTCCAGGGGTCTTCGAGAATGCCGCCCTCGTAACTCACGTGAAACAAGTTGAGATCCATGCTGTACGGCTTCGCCTTCGTCGCCGTCACGGGAATACCATGCTGCTCGGCATATTCGATCAACTCCCGGCGTGAACGAAAGGTCCAATCACGCCAAGGGGCGATGATTGCGATCTTGGGCTCCAACGCCATGTAGGTCAACTCGAAGCGAACCTGATCGTTGCCCTTTCCCGTCGCTCCATGCGATACGGCATCGGCCCCTTCCTTCTTAGCAATCTCAATCTGCCGACGGGCGATCAGCGGACGGGCGATGGACGTCCCCAATAGATAAGAACCCTCGTACACCGCATTGGCGCGCAGCATCGGGAACACATAGTCTTTGACAAACACTTCCCGCAGATCCTCAATATAAACACGCTTCACGCCAAGTTTATGCGCCTTAACCTTAACCGCCTTGAGATCTTCCCCCTGGCCCAAATCGGCACAAAAAGCAATGACCTCGCAACCGTAGGTTTCTTGTAACCACTTCAAGATCACGGAAGTATCGAGCCCGCCTGAATAGGCCAGCACCACTTTCTTAATGACACGACTCATCGTCTCGTTCGACTCCTCTTGCCTAATAGGTTCGTTAAGATGGCTTTCTGCATATGCAGCCGATTCTCCGCCTGGTCGATGATCACCGACTGCGGACCATCCAGCACCTCGGCACTGATTTCTTCACCCCGGTGGGCAGGCAAACAGTGCATAACGATCGCGTCGGGCTTGGCACGATGCAACAGGCGGCTGTTCACTTGATAAGGAGCCAAGACTTTTAATCGTCGCGCATGCTCCCGCTCGCGCCCCATACTGATCCAGACGTCGGTATAGATGACATCCGCTTCTTTCGCCGCGATATGGGGGTCGTGCCCGATCTCGATCACCGCACCGGTTTTTGCGGCCTCCACTCTAGCCCGATCCACAACATGCTGCTCCGGCTGATACCCCACCGGACAACCGAGGGTAATGGTCATCCCCATCTTCGCTGCCGCCTCGATCAGTGAATTGGCCACATTGTTGCCGTCGCCGATATAGGCGATCTTGATCCCCTTCAACCGGCCCTTCTTCTCGCGAATGGTCAGGAGGTCTGAGAGGGCCTGACAGGGATGACTCAGGTCGGTCAGCCCATTGATCACCGGCATCGTCGCTTCCCTCGCCCATTCCTCCACAATCGAATGGTCATAGGTGCGGATGACGATCGCGTCGAGATAG
>JAENWB010000031.1:0-7395 GCA_016650275.1 Nitrospiraceae bacterium
CGAAGTGATCTGCGCAGCGCCACAACAGGAATTCATTGCAGACCGACGATCAATCACGGCGCGCTACCTGCGTGGCGAAGACGGGATTGCGATCCCACGATCTCGACGCAGAGGAAACGGAAATTTTCTTGTTATAGCAAGCGCTTGCGAGAATAACCTCAAGGATCTCTTCGTCAGAATTCCGCTCGGCATGTTGGTCTGCGTCACCGGCGTCTCGGGCTCGGGCAAGAGCACGTTGGTTGAGGACACACTCTACCGTGCCGTTGCCCGTGCCTTTCGTGTCGAGTCACTGCCAATGGGTAAGTTTCGCGCGATTAAGGGGATCGAACATCTGACCGGCATCAGGCTCATCGATCAGGAACCGATCGGCCGAACGCCACGCTCGAATCCGATCACCTACCTAAAAGCATTTGATGAAGTTCGCTCCCTCTTCGCGTCTGAGCGCGATGCGCTCAGACGCGGCCTCGCACCAGGCCATTTCTCCTTCAATACCACCGGGGGCCGGTGCGACCGATGCGAAGGGAGCGGCGTCGAGAAACTCGAGATGTATTTTGTTGAAGATATCTATGCCACCTGCGAAGCCTGCGACGGAAAGCGATTCAAGCCTGAGGTCCTCGCCATTCGCTATCGGGGGAAAACGATTCATGATGTGTTGCAGATGACGGCCGAAGAGGCGCTGGGATTTTTTAGCGGCTCTCCCAAGCTCACGGAAAAACTCCGCCTCCTCTCGTCCATCGGACTCGGCTATCTCCGGCTCGGCCAACCTGCGACAACACTCTCAGGCGGCGAGGCCCAGCGGTTGAAAATCGCCGCGGAACTCAAAGATTCGTCCGCGAAGAATGTGCTCTACGTCATGGACGAACCGACCACCGGACTGCACGTCGAAGACATCAAAAAGCTCCTGGCGATGCTGCAGAAGCTGGTAAACAGCGGCAATACCGTGGTGGTAGTGGAACACAACCTCGACGTCATCAAGTCAGCGGATTGGATTATCGATTTAGGACCAGAAGGCGGTTCGGTGGGCGGATACATCGTGGCAGAAGGACGACCGGAACAGGTGGCGAAGGTAGATGAGTCTCATACGGGGCGATTTCTCGCCCCCCTCCTTGCTGGTGAACAGACTATACGCCAGCGGCTATAGCCCCGGCCGCTTTTCTGCCGTCAGAGATATCTCTATAGGCTGTCCGGCTCGACGCACATCTAACTGGAGGGTCTGCCCCGCCTCAACTTGACAGAGTCGTTTTGCTTCCCGCTCTGAAGACACGCTAGATAATACCATGCCGTTACAGGCGACGACCCTATCACCTACCTTGAGGCCCGCTTTCTCGGCAGGCAAGCCGCTCCGAAGTTCTCGCACGAGGTAGTAGCGAACGCCCACTGATTCCTGTAGCTCCCAATTGACGCCGATGTGTCCGGACCCGAGTAACCCTGCTTGTGACCCGAATCGAGCGAGGATGCGATGGGCGATGACGCGGGCCAAACCTTCGGGATCACCGGCCGTGGCGTCAGAACCGTGCCCTTCTCCGTTGAATAACACCACGCCGCTCTCGACGTCGATCATCCGCAACACCAGCGACACGCGGCTAATCTGGTCTCCCTCGGCTCGCTCCCATTGTTGTACTTCGCCCACCACAATGGCCTGCGCACCAACAAGTTTTCCGACTCTCAACACGTCGGCGTCATCTGCGTATTGCAGTTGGACGATCTGCTCCTTGAACACTTCGTCGAGCTCGGCTCGCTCGACCATGTTGATGTCCAAGTCCAATAGTAATGTCGTCACAATCCCGGTGACACGTGAACCGGATCCTTGGGCAGCCACCGCATCGACGAACGGCATCACGGCCATCGTGCGATATTGCTTGATCGTATCTCGACTAATCAGGCCGACACCGGTCACAACCGGCTCAGGACGTCCGAGCATCCCGCCGGATCCTAGGGCGGCAGCACCGGACGAGGCACAGGCGCGGCGCCGTTGCAGAATGGCAGAGGGCGTACCCCAAGCACAGAGTTCGTCATTCACCAGCACGACGTGGTACGGATATTCGCGTTGATGCTCCGCGGCAATGTTGGTGAAGGGATAGAAAATGCAGCCGCCGATCCAGACCGAGATCGGGCAGAGGGCCAACTCATAAAGCCACTGTTTGCGGGCCGTGAGGGAGTATTCCCAGACCAGCAGCCGGCCATCGTCGCGCAACACACGATCCGGCCGACCGATCTGGTTGATCACCTCGGCCTTCGTCATCGGCACGGCCAGCCGGTCCAATTTTGATTCCGACTTCACCACCGTATACAGCACGCCGCAGCCGGAGCAGGCACCGACGAGGAGGGCCAGCCCCAACCAACAGCCAACTCGTTTGATCAGCATACCAGTGCCACTCCAGGGAGCCCAACTGCACGATGAGGCACGGTAACACCTGAGCGAGAAGGCTGCAATGGAACGGAGCGAGGAATCGCAAGAGACTATTCGGTTATTGAAAAACTGGCGGGCACTCGCTGAGCCCTAACTGCAAACAACTCTCGGATAGCGAAGACTCCCGCAGGATGCTCAAAAGGGCCAAACTTTTCACCCGCCTACCCACTGGCACGCTGAGACGTGCCATTTGCCATGGCGAGGGCCTTCGCCTCCTTATACCTCTCTTAAAGGGAGTGGCCGAGGCTGCCCTTTACTGCGCGCATCGAACGAGCACCGTTTCACCGTGCGCGTTCTGCGAGCAAGAAAGGCACCTGGCCGCTCCCTCCTCATTCTTCTGAGGCCGCGCGTTGCGCGAGCAAGGGGACCGTCCCGCCACTCCGCCACTTTTTCAGCATCCTGCTAATTCAAGGAGGGATCGAACGGCATGTCCGCATAGTGGCGATAGTCGTCACCCAGGGCACTCACGATGTCAGGCCAGATACGTGCGGGATCTTTGTCGAAAACAGCATTGGGATCTGCCGGAATGGTAAACCAGGAGCCGGTCTGCATTTCAGACTCCAGCTGCCCTGGGCCCCAGCCGGAATATCCGATATAGGCGCGAAAGGCCTCGCGCCCCTCACTGGTAGTCAAAATACGATCGACGAGGTCTGTGTCCCCGCCGAGGCAGATTCCATCGAAGACATGATGGGAATTCTCAGGAAGTTGATCCAATCGATACAACATCATGACCTGGTTCGTTTGTACCGGTCCTCCGGAGAAGAGAACATGCCCTTGGCCTTCCAGGATCGGTATTTGAGGTAATGCCTCCGACACCGACATCGCCGTTGGGCGATTGACGACAACTCCCAGCGCGCCTTCGTCTCCGTGTTCGCAGAGCAACACGACGGTCTGCCGAAAATTCGGATCGCGCAAGGAAGGCGCCGCAATAAGGAAGATGCCTTTCCCGAGTGGAGCTTTCATAGTTGTAATCCTACCGCGCTGACCGGTGTCGCGCAAGGGAGATTGGCGGAACGGACGACAGTTCGATGTTTTTGGAACTGCGAACCCTAAACGTCGAACATCTAGTCGCGCCTTTCTCGCCTTTCTCGCGCTTCACGCGCCACAGCCTCCAGTGGACTGTTTCTGCGTCCGGCTAACGATAGAGGGATTCGCGACGATCGCGGAGCAAATCGTTGTACGGTGTGAGGGCCTTGTTCCGTGCGTCGGCAGGATCGATCTCAACAATACAGAGTTCTTCTTGGTCACGCGGCGCGCGATGCAGAATCGCCCCGCGAGGAGCGACGACTTCACTGTTCCCGATAAACGTTAGCTGATCTTTGCCGCCTCGCGCTTCGCTCCCTGTGCGGTTACATGTAATCGCAAAAACACGATTTTCCAGGCACCGAACCGGCATGGAGTCCGGACAATTGGGCAACACAAGGTTCGAGGGATGGCAGATGATCTCTGCCCCTTTGAGTGCCAACGTACGTGCAGCCTCCGGATAATACCAATCGAAACAGATCATCACGCCGATCTTGGCCAACCCGATATCCCACACCTGAAATCCTGTGTCGCCTCGCGTAAAGAACAGTGTTTCCTCGAAGAACAGATGTGTCTTGCGATAACACCCGATAAACCCGGACGGACCGACGACCACGGAGGAGTTATAGCAGGCAGCCCCGGCCCGTTCCGGAAGACCGGCGACAATCACCATCCCCCGCCGCTTCGCAAGGTCGATCAGCCGTTGTGTGGTCGGTCCATTCGGCACCAACTCCGACAGCGCGATCGCTTCTTGCTGAGACACGAACTGATAACCGGACGCAAACAACTCGGGCAAGACAATCAGATCAGCGTCAGCCCGGTCGAGTGTTGCCACAACCTTATCAAGATTGTGCGACACCTCACCGAACCGTGGAGTGAACTGAAAAAAACCGACACGCATGATCGTCATGTCCCCAGAACAGAACGGGCAGGGTCGCCCCTGCCCGTTCAAAAGATCTCTGACTGAATGACTTACTTCACTTCTGACAAATGGGTGACCGCGCCTTCGGCATGTTGTGCAGCCACATCGGCGTGACCGGCCTTGCCATGCTCGATGGCTTCCTTGAGATGTTTGACCCCTTCATCCAGATGCGGACTCTTCACACCGGCCGCCCCCGCATGCTTGAGTGCTTCCTCAGCATGGTGCACCAGGACATCGGCATGCCCCTTTTTCCCATGTTCCACGGCTTCCTTGGCATGCTCCACGGCTTCAGCCACATGCTTGTCAGCAGCAAAGACGAGCCCGTTGAAGAGCGGAAAACCAACAAGCGCGGCAACCGCCGCAACGACCAGTGCTCCGCGATAGATTCTCATTTTCATGGATTCCTCCTCGGTGGTTAAGGTTCATTCGACAGGTGAACGGTATCCGCAAAATCCTCGACCCCCTTCACCTTACACAGCCATTTTTTCACTGTCAAGAAGGCCTGGCCTGTGGATCGGCGTTCAGGATGTGCTGCAATCCCTTGGCATCTTTTTCCACCGGACAGGCGAAATCACGACTCCACTCCCACCAGGACCCTGGATAGTTACGGACCTTCCGATACCCGGCGAGTTTGAGGACAAAATACAGCCAGGCTGAACGGACGCCGCCGGTGCAATAGCAGATGACCGCTTGATCCGGTATGAGACCTTTCTCGGCGAGACTCTCTGAGATCGTCTGCAGATCTTTCACCGTGGCGTTCGCATGAAGAAATCCAGTCCAAGCCAGATGGATCGCGGAGGGAATGTGACCTGGTCGCGGTATCCCGGACACCTCTTTCCCAAGATACTCTTCGAGACTGCGCGCATCGATGATCACGGTGCCCGGATGCGGCTGTTTCACGAGCTGCTTCAGTTCGTCTTTGCCGACAATCACGGCAACCACCGGCTTGACAGTGAAGGTTCCCGGCCTGGGCGTCACGCACCCATGCTCGAACGGCCGTTTTTCCTGCACCCACTTGACCCACCCGCCGTCGAGAATACGCAGGTGCGTGTGCCCGAGATATTCCAACATCCAGAACATGCGGCCTTCGTCTCCCCAGTTGTCGAACGGATTGGAATAGATGACCACCTCACTGTCCTGACTGATCCCCAAGGCGCGGATCTTCTGCTCCATGCGTTCGCGATCGGGATCGAGCAATCCCTTCGGCACGGCATGGGGGTCGCTGTACTCATGCCACGTCGAATGCACTGCCCCTGGAATATGGCCGCCGAACTCGTAGGCCGCCCGCCCACGTACGTCGAGAATCACCAGGCCCGGCTGTCCCAAGCTCTGCTGGAGAGTTTCGGTATCAATCAGCAACGCGTGTGTCATGTCGTTCCTTTTGTCATGAACCTTCAGCTATCTGCCTTGCTCTCAGCCTTACAGCTTCCTCCGTCCTGCGGACGGCTGACCGCTGAGAGCTGATTGCCTTCATTCAATACCTCGGCTAGCGCACCGGATAGTGGAAACTCCCGCTCGTATATCACGAATCGATAGGGATCGTTTCCCGTCAGCCTATAGGTAGTCTGTAACATCTCATGTTGCTTATCGGTCATAATGTGGTACTGCACGCGGGTCTTGACTTTCAAGCCCTCTGCCTGAACTGGGAGTTGGTACGCAAACTGATATTCCCGGCTGGCGAGGGGCACCAGACGATTATCGTACAACTCGACGATGGCCGGCTGCCACATGATCCAACGGCCCATCGTCGAAATTTGCTGCTCCAGAACACGCCCCTGCTGATCTTCCACGGAAAATTCCACCGTGAAGTATCGATCAGGATCGCCAGTCGGAATCTTATGGCCGGCACCTGCATTGATCAACGTAAGCGTAAATCCGACTCGATCGCCCGGCTTGGGCGACGCGGTATCGGCCTTTACCTGTATTGCCACCGCCCGCTTCACCATATCGGGGTCGTGCCCGCCGCGCCAGAGGTGCCGGCGTCCACGCCGGATCGGACTATTCACCGCGATCGGCCGATCGATTTCAGGCATGTGGCAGCTCTGGCAAATGAATCCCCGCTCCTGCATGAAGAACTTGCCTTCGTATTCCGCATAAGTCCCGCATGGTCCCACGTTATAAAACTGGGCCGGCCCAGACACGACATTGTGACAGCGGTTACAGACCTGCGCCGTCCTGAAATTCGGATCGAACTTGGTCGGGTGCGGCGCGGCGGAATCTTCGAACGGTCCGTAGATGACTCCGTCCCGCACATGACAGGCCGCGCAGGTCACCGATTCTTTCTGGTACTCGGGATCGTACTGGGGATTGGGCTCTTGAATCGCCTTCTCCACCCGCCCTCGCGGAATCTCTTTGACCAATGTCGGCTGCTGGTTTTCCAGCGGGGTGTGACAGTTCAAGCAGACCCAAATATTCTTGTCCTTTTTCCAATAGGCCTGAAAGAACGGATCCTCATAGGCATGGGCATGGATACTAGTCTTCCATTCGTCGTAGATCTCACGATGGCATTCCCCGCAAGATTCGGCCTTCAAACTCGTTAGACCTTCCGGGATTTTCTGAAACGGAATCGCATGAGCGTAATCCGACCGCAACCCGAAAATCACGACCGGCTTAATCTCGGTGTAATACACATAAACGAGCACACCCGCCAGGACACACCCGAGTAGAATTTTGAGAGAAGTCTTCATGCGGCTAACAGCGCCTGAATGTGGCGATCAACCGAGGCGGCCAAGGCCGTCAGATGATACCCACCTTCGAGCGACGAGAGTATGCGCCCGCCGGCATGGCGCTTGGCAATTCCGGCCACGATGCCGGTGAGATCCGCGTAGCCCTCTTCCGTCAGCCCCATGCTGGCAAGCGGATCGTCTTTATGAGCGTCGAAGCCGGCTGAGATGATCACGAATTCCGGTTTGAACGCATCAGCCGCCGGCACCAACGATTTCTGATAGATCGCGCGATACTCCTCATCGCCCTCACCTGCTCCCATCGGCACATTGATCGTAAACCCTTCCCCTGCTCCCCGTCCCCGTTCCGATTCTCG
>JAENWB010000032.1:0-3278 GCA_016650275.1 Nitrospiraceae bacterium
CGGACCAACTCGCGCACCAGCCGTGCAAGTAATCCTTGTTGATCAACCGCCATGACGTGATAGTCCGATAGAGGAGTCTGCGGAAAAACTGTTGTAGTACGGTGAAAATTCGTTTGTCCCCACTTCGAGGGCCATAGGATAATGCCACGCAGGACGCTCAAAAAGGCCGTTCAGCAGGGCCGCAGCGAGCGAAGAGGCGAGGCATACGCGTCGGTACGTTGAGCCTCTGAGCGAAGCGAGAACGAAGCTGGCGGACTGTTTCAGCATCCTGTTAGAACAGTCCGGGGACGTTCATCCCACCAGTGACCGATTTCATTGCATCCGCCATCATCTCGCGAGCCTTTCCGAGGGCATCGTTCGACGCGGCCATGACCAAATCTTGCACCATCTCCACGTCGCCACCTTTCACCACTTCGGGATCGATGACGATTCCGACGAGCGCCATGGCTCCATTGGCCGTAACGGTCACGCTGCCCCCGCCGGCGGTCCCGATCACGGTCTTCGACGCGGCCTGCTCCTGCACCTTCGCCATTTGCGCCTGCATCGCCTGCGCTTGCTTCAGGATATTTCCCATATTGCCTAAGGGGTTCTTCATTCCTGGTCCTCCTTCTGGCTCGATACCGGCCTGACCTCAGCGAGCTCTGCGCCAAACACCGCCAGCGCCTGTTTGACGACCGGATGTGCCCGCGCTTGCTCGAAGAGGACCAGCCGTTGTTCTTTTTCTTTCGCCGCCCTGAGCTGCGCCATCGTCGGTCCAGGGGGATCCAACTCCGTCAATTCGACAATCCGCAGCCGAACCGTCTGCCCGCTCAGTCGTTCACACATCGACGTAAGCGCCGCAATGTTGTCAGGCTTCTCGATCATCGCTCGGGCCACCGTTGCCTGTTTGGCAAATCCAATCGTCACGACTTGACCCTCCACGCCCACGAGCCGACCCATCTCCAAGAAGGGCGCAATATTGGAAAAGGTACCGGCTACTTCTTCCTGAAACTGATCCCAGTTGAGCGTCACTGCGACGTGTCCGGCGTCAATCGCAGGCGCTGCCACAGGCATCGAAGCCTTCACCTCACCAGCAATGCCAGAAGATCGGACGTCCGGAGGACTCGTCGGGAAACCTCGTGGAGGCGCCGTATTCCCAGCAACGGAAGACCTCGCCGGTAGCGGGGCGGTTGCTATAGTCGATTGAGGAAGGCGCGGTGGCGAGGAGGGCGTTGGATCTGCAGAACGAGCCGGCGTGACCGCCTGGCCCGCGCGCACCGGAGCCGCCTGAGGTGGGCGTGTCATCTGAGCTGGCGGCATCACTTGGGCCGGTTTCCCATCCACCCGACGCAGCAACCGGGTCGCACGCACGGCCGCTGTTTCGAGCACGAACCGGGGATGGGCACTGAGCCTGAGCGAATCCTCCGCTTGCGTAAAAATCGCAAACAGTTCCTGAAGTAGCTCGGGCGAGAACGTGCGGACATCAGCTGCCATCTGTGTGAGATCTTCCGTAGAGGCCTCGATCAACCCCTGCCATTCTTGGGGTGAGGTCACCACCGACACCACCAACATGTTCCGCAGATACTCAACCACCTCCGCACAATAGGCCCGTAGGTCATGCCCTTGGTCTAATAGTTGCGCCAGCACGCGAAGCGCCGCGGCACTCTCCTGTGCCGTGATCGCCTGAATCATGGCACGAACCAACTCTTGTGGAACCGCACCCAGCAAGGCTTCCAAATCCGCATGCACGATCGTCTTGCCGCCGAACGCCACCGCCTGGTCGAGCAGACTCAACCCATCGCGCATGCTGCCTTCGCTGGCCCTGGCGAGCGCCATAAGGCTCCGTTCCTCGATCACGATCTTATCCTGATCGACCACATAGCGCAGCCGCTCGACAATCTCGGTTCGCGCAATCCGGCGAAAGTTGTAATGCTGACAGCGGGAGAGAATCGTTGCCGGAATCTTGTGAATCTCGGTGGTGGCAAAGATAAACACCACATGCGGCGGCGGCTCCTCCAGCGTCTTCAGCAGCGCATTGAAGGCCGAGTTCGACAACATGTGGACTTCGTCGATGATGTAGACCCGGTACTTTCCACGAAACGCGGCAAACTTGACGTTCTCTCGAATCTCGCGCACATCGTCCACGCTCGTATTGGACGCTCCATCGATCTCCATAACATCGACGGAAGTCCCCTGCGCGATTTCGAGGCAATTGGAACAGGTGCCGCAGGGCGTGCCGGTCGGCCCCCGCTCACAATTGAGCGCCTTAGCGAGAATTCTCGCGACCGTAGTTTTCCCCACGCCGCGGGTCCCTGAAAAGAGATAGGCTTGGGCAATTCGTTTCGTGATGATGGAATTGACCAGCGTCTGAACAACGTGAGGCTGTCCGATCACGCTATCAAACGAGCCCGGCCGGTATTTCCTAGCAGAGACTTGGTAATCCAACGTCGCTACGCTCCAATTATGAGTTCTGAGTCTTGAGTTCTGAGTTATCAGTCCTGGTGATGGAAAAGTTCTTTGTTCCCAACTCCCAACTCAGAACTCAAGACTCAAACCTTCTTCAAAGAGAGCGGGGCCAGGTGATCCTGCGGCACACAGAACTGACCGCTTACCGTTGCTTCCTTCCGGACCTGGCGGGGTTCACAGGGTTCTGTCGCACAGGGCCCAGCCCCTTCGAAGTTAAAAGTAAAAAGGAAAAAGTAGGGAGTAAGTACGACCGAAACTTTTGCCTTTTAACTTTTTACTTTTGCCTTGCCTTTTTATGGCGGAGAGGGTGGGCATTCGAAGTCGCGTTCGCTGAAACTGCTTACGCTCCTACAGAGGGGGCCAGCCCCCTCGTAGGCTCCCCACGCGGGGGACACATCCCCCCGCGATCCCCCTTTCGAATCCCACCCTCGGACCTTTCTTATTCTTATATTACGCTCTCGCCCCTTACGTTTGCGCTCACATTTCACGTCTTCACGTGGCGGAGAGGGTGGGATTCGAACCCACGGTCCCATTGCTGGGACGCATGCTTTCCAAGCATGTCGATTCGACCACTCTCGCACCTCTCCACACCGATTTTCGCGAGGCGGCATCTTAACACGCGGTCTGATGACCGGCAAGGTGAAGGAACGGCCCCCACACAGGGACGGGCCGACTCACATTGACCGTGGTCAAGCCCTTTCCTATACTGGCAGAAGCTCGTAGGGAGGTGCGCCGATGAAAATCGTAATAGGGTTACTCATTGTAGTGATTGTGGCGGTCGGAGTAATCCTGGCGCTTCCCTTCCTAATTGACCTCAACAAGTATCAAGACCA
>JAENWB010000033.1:0-3874 GCA_016650275.1 Nitrospiraceae bacterium
CGCTCGTCGAGCCGATCGTGCACAACCAGATCGTCCACGCCTCCAGCTACAAGTCCGACAGCATCCACACGGATATCTATTTCGAGGTGGGCCGCAAGGGACTCACGGACGACGCCAAGGCGATCCTCGCCACGCAGGCCGATTTGGCGAAGCACGACCCCGACCTCGGCATTCTTGTGCAGGGCTATACCGACCAGCAGGGTTCGGTCAGCTACAACAACAAGCTTGGACTCATGCGGGGTGAGAAAGTGAAGGAATATCTGGTCGGCCAGGGTGTCTCCGATCAGGTCATCAAGGTAGTCAGCCTCGGGAAAGATGGCGTGCTCTGTCTCGACAGCAGCGACGTCTGCCGCAACATGAATCGGCGGGTACACCTCGAAATCCGCATGATCGGCAAGGACCATATGATGCTTCCCACCGTCGCCACAGAGCCGAAGGCCACCGAACCGATCCAATCAGCTGATGACAAGAACGCCGACACTGATGGTCACGGCTCCATTGCGGACAATCTGCTTCCTTCCCTTGCCGATCCCTCGGTAACCGATCCGTCTCCACTGACGACAGATACGGCTTCCGGCAGTTAAACCAGCTAAGCCTGCCTACATGAGGCACTTCGCCTCATGTAGGAGCAGGCCCAAGTGCAGAAGCTGAGACAGGCCTCCAGCTTCGTTTTCGCATCGCTCAGAGGCTCAAGCCCGTTTCGCTATGTTGTGACGGCTGATGTGGGTGCGAGGGGAAAGAACCGGGATGAGGGAAACTCGGCTAGTTGGAGAATCTCCGGCTGGTCTACTTCGTGGCTTTCCACTTCCATGGCGGCACTGGATTAGGCTCAGACCACAGACCCTTGCCAGCAGCCCTGGCCAGCTGTTCAAGCACCTCGAGGCTGGGATCGCTGGTGGCCGATCGTTGCCACCAGGCCAAGCCTTCTTTCAGCAGCTCACGCCCCACATTGCGCCCGTCATGCAGCAACACCTCGGCAGACACCCGACCCTGCTTGTCTCGCGTGAGACCTCGCACGATCACGTCGCGGTTCCCCACGTAGGCAGCGGCCGCGTGCTTCGCCTGCTTCCCATGGGGCTGCTTGAGTTCAGGGCAATCGATGTCTTTAAGATAGATCGTTTCGCTGCGGCCGTCGTGACGAATGGTCAATCGATCGCCCTCGTGGACGGTGACGACTCTCGCGACAAAGTCAGCCCATGAGAGAGCCGGACATGTCGCCACCAACACGAGCACAAGACCAGTCAGTATGTGATGCTTCACCATGATTCCGTATATTAGCGTCCCTAGACCATCCGGCCAACTATTTTCTCGATTTTTTGACAACGAGGCACTCCACAATGAGTGAAGAGCCTAAGCCTGCTGGAAGCAAAATACCTATCCACCGCGTCCATGCTCTCCGCCCTCCCACGGCGCCAGCGGCTTACCTTTAGGGGCAATTCCACGCCCGTCGATACCCCGCCGCTTCTGCCTCGCCGTCGAACATCACGCGCAGTCCAAATCCTCAAGTCCCAACTAGTGTGGCTTCGCGAGACCGGCCACTGGCAATTCCAGAAAATGCTTGCTACTCAAGCGGTTAGCTTTAATATGAACTCACGCCTGAGCCTATGAGATGACTGGTCAGGAAATGACGGGAATGGTCTTGCTGGTACTGCTCGTCAAAGATTGGGAACACGGCACTCTGTTCTTCGAACGCGAGTTGACCCAAGGGGAATCAAACCGCTCGTTACACGCGTGGACAGTCCCGGTGTCATGAACGCGGCACTGGGAGTATGGACTCGGCGACCCGCGCAGGCCATAAGCGTGGTGACGTAAGACTGCGCCGGTGCGGCAGTGAGGGTGTCGCCAGTAGCCTCAGAGCAACACGATGATGCAAGCACGGCACAATCCACCGTATCCAGACACGCCGAGGACGCGGGTCTACCTCGTCACGCTCCAGCTTCTGTTCGTGGCGATCCTGGGTGAGCAGTTTCTTCGGACGCTGCCCCTCACCCAACTACAGGGAATCCCGCTCGCCGTCCTGGCCCTCCTGATGGTAACCCTATTGGCTGCTCCCCGTCGGCTGTTGACGACGACCTGGTTCATCGCGCTGCTGTCCTTGGGTGACTCGGCAGTCCTACTGCACAGGCTGCAGCAGGTGCCGACCATCGAGCCGTGGATCCTGTGCGTGTTTCTCCTGCTCATGGTGATGGTATCGTACGCCCCCTCCGTGCCGAAAATCGTGGTCCTCAGCGGCCTCGTAGCGGGGCTGTACGCGCTGTCCCTCTATCGACTCAGCCTGTTCGGGACCGATCATGTGTTGCTGCTCCCTGTGCTACTGTGCCTGGCGCTGGCCTTTGCAGGCAAGGCTCGGATCGTCCAAGCAGAAATCGAACGTATCACGGAAACCGACGAACAGACGCGGAACAGGACGATGACGGACGCGTTAACCGGCCTGCCCAATCGAGCGCAGTTCCTGGAGCACGTGGCGCGCGCGATCCAATGCAGCCTCGACGACGGGGACATCCAGTTCGCCATCCTGTTCCTCGATTTGGACGGATTCAAGCCCATCAACGACCGTCTCGGGCACAAGGCGGGCGACGCGGTGCTGCAGCATACGGCCAAACGGTTCCAGGCCTGCATGCGAAAAGGCGATACCGTGGGCCGCTACGGCGGCGACGAGTTTGTCCTGCTGGTCAACCGTGTGACTGGTCCCGCTGACGCGATCCGCGTCGCCGAGCGTGTCTTGGCCAAACTCAAAGAGCCGATCGACGTCGGAGAACCAGTCATGGTCGGGGCGAGCATCGGGATTGCGTTGAGCACCAATCTGCACGAACGGCCGGAGGATTTGATCCGGGATGCCGATGGGGCGATGTATCGGGCGAAGGCGCAGGGAAAGAATCAATATGTCTTCAGCGAGCAAGCGCAAGACATCCCGAAGGAGGAACTCAAGGATCGCTGGCGGCGGGTGGTGCGGGCGCGCTGGTGAGCGGCGCGCCGCCGACTGTAACCAAATGAGGAGTGCCCAACTGAAAGTATATGTACCACCTGCCAGGTGATCAACCAGCAAACTGGCTCGCTTCTGGACCTCGCCACCTCCATGCAGGGCGGAAATACGTATATGATTGCTTTTCGATGGAAGATTACACTGGCTGAACTGGGTAGACTACGGAGCGGTTCCCTCAACCGTGAACCAGTTGAAACATCGGCTGATTTTATGGAGCCGGCGATCCGGATTGAACGGACGACCTGCGGTTTACGAATGTGAGCTAGGCATTTTTGAAAAGGCTCGGTGTTTCAAATGGTTTCATTTATTTGTGTGCCGAGGCTTAGGAACTTTCAAGCGACTCTACTGATTTCAATGGGTCTCGTCAATTTGGACAACTTTTGCATAACTTTAGCACACCCTCTGAGATGTGCCCCTATTTGCATGAACAGCAGCCTCGTGTTCATGTTGACTGCCAAATCGCTCCCCCCTGCTCTGGCATCCAGGTCAGAACTCCCGGATGATCCGGAAACCAGCCACAGGCAGCGTAAGCCCTGTGGTAAATCGTGCCCCGACCCCACCTTGAATCATCCAGTATCGATCAATCTCATAATGCAGTTGCGGCATGACAAGGAACTCAGTGTTCCCCTCGACTACTTGACCTAAATTCGTTTCGATCCCCGCGACGATCCGGTCGGTTACATCTGCGAAGAGGGTGACATTGGAAAGCAATTCGACCGCCTTGCCCGGTACCGGCCCAGTGACTTCAACTCGGCTGCCAAACATGCCGAATACGCTCCAGGTCTTATCGAATCGAAACCCGGCAAGATACAGGAGCGTGGTGGTCCAGAGGCTCGGGCCCCGGTCATACTGAACGATGGCCTGGGCGCCGTGAATATACCGATGATTCAG
>JAENWB010000034.1:0-4193 GCA_016650275.1 Nitrospiraceae bacterium
ATACCCGAACACGCGCTGAAACACCACCTCGGCGCCGACCGCCGCCAACATGGCGAACCAGCCGATCTTGAGCGGCCTCGAATCGTACCAGAGCGACATGTCGTAGCCCCGGTCACTCCCTCCGAACGTTGTACTCGCCATGGTGCTATCCTCCTTTCAAACCTCGATACATAGTAATCAAGAACTACTTCTGTGTGTTGATTATAAAGACACGTGAGAAGGGTTTGGTCGCCATTCCACCTCCTCCTTCCTATTTTGATCTACAGATGTCACCGTCAATTCATAATGATGTCCTTGAGCAATTCGCATTCCAGAAGAGCTCCCACGATACTTAGTCATTGACGGCGCTGAAACTCCAATAGAATGAATGTTGTCGCTCGGGAATCTCTGTAGCGAAAAAATGAAGTGCCGAGGACAATCTGCTGAAATTACAGCACGGTGCCGAAAGATCAGCTTTAGCCAGGAACGTTCACGGAGGCTATCTGGAAACCGAGCTAAGAAGAAGGGAGAGAGATCGAGCTTCCGTATCTTCGACTGGAGGGTAGTCCGTTTCATGCCGGGACGGATTGACATGGTGATGAATGAACACAATGTGGTGTGGCAGTCGTTCATATCTGTGGACCTGCGAATGACGTTCCAAGATAAAGGCTTACGGCACTTGTTGATAATCATAGAAGGCTAGTGGTTTTTGGCAAGGAACGGGCGTATTATTTGTTATCTGTTGTAATCTCGCCTTACTCCGCCTCCGTCGGCGGAGTAAGGCGCGTGAGTGGCGAAGCCTCCATTCAAGACTTGCTAGGGGGGTCGGCGTCGGGCGATGACGGGACGAGAGAGAGTTCTTCCTTTCGTCAGCAGGCAACGGTAGGGCGAGCACTCCTCTTTGCTTGTTTTGACAGAACCTGCCTCTATTCAGGAGAGGACATATGAACACCAACCGTCACACTGAAGCCAATCCGCGATCAGCCACGCCCGATGATCTCTCCCATACAGGTAAAGACCGTCAATGGGCTGAGACATTGCTTGCCGGAGAAAATCGCCTGCTCGAGATGCTCGCCACCGGATGTACGCTCTCAGAAATCCTCGAGGCCTTGTGCCGGCTCATCGAAGAGATCGCGAGCGGATCTCTCTGTGGGATTGTGCTGGTCGATCCGATCAGCCATCGCCTGAAACACGGTGCAGCGCCCAGCCTTCCAAGCAGCTATAACGAGTCGATCCATGGCAGACCCGTGAATCTCTATTCGGGTCCGTGCGCCATGGCGGCATCGCTCAAAGAACAAGTGATTGCCGCCGATGTCGCGTCGGACACACGATGGGACACCTACGAGTGGCGCGCAGTGGCCATGGCCCATGGACTGCGGGCTTGTTGGTCCACTCCAATCTTGTCATCTGATGACACAGTATTGGGTACCTTCGCAATTTACTCGCGCGAACCTGGCAGCCCTACCGCGCAACATCAACACCTCATCGGACAGATCACTCATCTGGCGACGGTAGCCATTGAGCAAAAATATGGGGAAGACAAGCTCCGGCAAAGTGAACATGAGCTGCGACAACTTATCGATGCCGTGCCTCAACATATTTTTGTCTTGGGACCGAAAGGGAATGGTCTCTATACGAATCAGGTCGCACGCGACTATCATGGTCTTTCCCCCAACGATCCTCAGGGAGACCACCTGGCGATATTTGTCCATCCGGACGAACGAGACAGGGTGCTGAGTGAGCATCAACGTTTGATAGCCCGCGGTACCCCCTACGAGTTGGAAGCACGGCTGCTCGGTAAGGACGGGCAATATCGCTGGTTTCTCATCCGTGTCAGCCCGTTGCGGGATGAAGGGGGACACATCATCCGGTGGTATGGGACTAGGACGGAGATCGAAGACCGTAAGCGCGCCGAGGAGAAGCTCCGTCAAGACGAGAAGGAGCTGCGGCGTATCACCGACGCCATCGATCAACGCATTGCAGTCCACGAGCCTGATGGGAAAATGCTCTATGCGAATCGAGTACTACTCGAATATAGCGGTTTGAGCGCAGATGACGTCATGGCGGAAGACTTTCGCGCACGACTCATCCATCCCGATGATGTGGAACGATCACGCGTCGCGCGCCAGCAGGGGCTCGAACGTGGAACCCCGTTTGAATTGGAGCTACGAGTTCGTCGCAAGGACGGGCAGCACCGATGGTTTCTGATCCGCTTTAACCCGTTCCGGGACGATGAGGGACGGATCATTCGCTGGTACTCGACGGGAACCGACATCGACGAGCGCAAACGGGGCGAAGAGAGGATTCAAAAAGAAAACTTGGCGTTGCGCGAAGAGATCGATCATTCGTCGATGTTTGAAGAAATCGTCGGTTCGTCGGACATCATCCGCAACATATTGACGCAAGTCGCCAAAGTGGCACCGACGGATTCCACGGTGCTCGTGCTGGGCGAGACCGGGACGGGTAAGGAGCTGATTGCTCGGGCCATTCACAAACGCTCGAAGCGGTCGTCCCGGGCATTTATTACCGTCAATTGTGCGGCGATCCCGGCGTCGCTCATTGCCTCTGAGCTGTTTGGGCATGAGAAAGGCGCGTTCACTGGCGCGCTCCAAAGGCGTTTGGGACGGTTTGAGCTGGCCGATGGCGGGACGATCTTCCTTGACGAGATCGGGGATCTGCCAGCCGAGACCCAAATCGCTCTCCTGAGAGTGCTCCAAGAGGGGGAAATTGAACGGGTCGGCGGCAGCCAATCGATTGCCGTAAACGTGCGCGTGCTGGCCGCCACGAACCGCGACCTGAAGGTCGCCATGGCAGCAGGCACCTTTCGTCAGGATCTCTTCTACAGGCTGAATGTCTTTCCGATCCAGATCCCCTCGCTGCGCGAACGGACGGAGGATATTCCGTTACTCGTCACCTACTTGATTGAGCGTTATGCGAAGAAGGCCGGGAAAAAGATTAGGAACATACAGAAAGAAACCCTGGAGCTATTTCAGGCCTACGACTGGCCCGGCAACATTCGCGAGCTACAGAATGTCATCCAGCGCGCGATCGTGCTGTGCGAGAGCGAAACATTTTCTGTCGACAAGACCTGGCTGAAACGGGAAAAACACCGGCTGTCGGGGTCAGTGATTCCCCTAGGCGCCACGCTTGCCGAGCATGAAAAGGACATCATTGAAGCGGCATTGGCGGATTGCGGAGGCCAGGTCGGCGGTCCGACGGGTGCCGCAGCCAAGCTTAGACTCCCGAGGCAGACGCTTGAGTCAAAAATCACGGCCCTGGGAATCGACAAGCATCGCTTCAAGGCTCGACAAGCCGACTACGCATGATAAAAAGACCGAACCCTGGGTGCGCGGCAACTGTACGTACCAGTTTCTCGTGAATCAATCCTTCTGGGTTAGACTGTTTTTCTAACTTCGCCCCTTCTCCACCGCCTTCCACACAATCGGTTCGAGCATTAAAGCGTCTCAGGATACTTCTGCCTCGTTTGCCGATCATTCAGCAATTGCTGAAATTTCGGCAGCCTATTCCACGCTAAACGTAAGCAGATCACAGGCTTATGATTGGTCTCTTCATTGCACTCTTTGTTGCCATCCAGGTCGCAGGAGTCGCAGATGACAATTAAATTTGAAAAAGAAACCCGCCGTCTGAAGACGATGATTTGTCTGAGCGGTCGGCTGCAAGCAAAGCATCTGGAGGAATTGAAGACGCAAATGGAAGGCGCTCGGGCGCGGATTGCGCTGGACCTCAACGGAGTGACGCTCGTGGATGTCGAGATAATTCGATTTCTGAACGCCTGTGAAAAAGGCGGTGTCGAGCTCCTCAATTGCTGGCCATACATACGGGAGTGGATGATCCGTGAGAAAGGCAGGGAAGGATAAGGCGGTGCAGTGCTGATCACCAAATCGACACACACACAGGAGGAGGGAATTCCAATGTCAAATACTACTGTGCAACAAAACGATCACAGCATGAAGCACATCATTTTCATTATTCTAGGTGCCGTGACTGTTATGTGCCTGGCACTTGCTACTGGCCTCCTCAGACCCTAAGGCTGAATGCCACGGCTTTGGCGGATGACCAGACCATGCGGCAAACTTGCTTGCCGCAGTCCGTCAGCAAGAAGCCCTCAGGGAACACGACCGGCAGGAGCCTACGCGCAACAGGCCCAAATCCTTCGCCCCTGCTAGTACGAAGAAGAGGGAAAGGTGCGAAGC
>JAENWB010000035.1:0-36143 GCA_016650275.1 Nitrospiraceae bacterium
AGCATCCTCAATTGAACGAGCCTCACCCATCGGTTTGGGGCATGCGGACGTTTCTTCGGACTACTCCTCTGTACGACTGACCACAAGCGTCGTCAGGCGTCTGCGTCCTGGTGCGCGGCATTCCATCTCTTAAAGTTGACACCTGCCTCTGCGAAACGTAGCCTGTTTCTGGTTCCCTTTCATGCCTCACAAACAGGTCGTCATCATCGGGGGAGGTTTCGGAGGCCTGACGGCCGCGCAATCGCTGCGCGATGCCGACGTGCTGCTCATCGACCGCACCAATCATCATCTTTTTCAACCGTTGCTCTACCAGGTGGCCACTGCCGCGCTGTCTCCCGGCGATATCGCCTGGCCGTTACGCACGATCTTTCGGCGGCATCCGCATGTTCGCGTGGTCATGGATGAAGTCCTGTCCATCGATCGTGCGGCGCGTCTCGTGCGGTTGCGGGACAGCGCGCCGATTGCGTTCGACGTTCTCATCGTAGCACCTGGATCGAGGCACTCTTATTTCGGGCACGACGCGTGGGAGCAGTCCGCGCCCGGGCTCAAGACCCTAGCCGACGCGGTCTATCTTCGCGATAAGATGCTGCTGGCATTTGAAGAGGCCGAACGACGACGAATCGCCACCGGCACACAGGCCCGACTCACCTTCGTGATCGTGGGGGGAGGTCCCACCGGCGTGGAGTTGGCCGGCGCGTTGGCAGAGATAGGACGGAAGGCCATGGGGCCTGATTTTCCGAACTTGCGCCTCGATGATCTCACCATTTTGCTCGTGGAAGGCGGCTCTCGCATTCTGCCCGGGTTCAGCCCCGACCTGTCAGCGAAAGCTGCTGCCGCGCTCGGATGCATCGGCGTCACGATCAAGCTCAACAGCCCGGTGAGTGAGATCCGCGCCGATGGCGTGATGATCGGAAGCGAATTCGTTCGATCTACGAGTATCATCTGGGCGGCAGGCAACAAGGCGTCGCCGCTTCTGACCTCGCTCGCAGTTCCCCAGGATGGGTCCGGTCGGATCCACGTTCAACGGGATCTGACGATTCCAGGCGACTCCTGGATATTTGTCATCGGCGATGCCGCGTATTGTGCCGGTCCGGGCGGGAACCCCTTGCCGGGATTAGCTCCCGTCGCCATGCAGCAAGGCCGCTATGTCGCGATGCTCATTCGTGAGGAGACCGTTCCGGACCAGCGCCGGCCGTTTGTCTACGCGGATCGAGGTATGCTGACTACCATCGGACGCGCACAAGCCGTAGTCCAGATCGGCCTATTGCGCCTATCCGGACTGGTCGCCTGGCTGCTCTGGTGCGTGGTTCATATCTTCTTTCTGATCGGGCTCCGCAGTCGCGTGCGGGTGATGTCGGAATGGATGTGGTACTACCTCACATTCAAGCCGGGCGCGAAAATCATCTATACGCAGACACGCCAGACTAGCGACGAAGAGCGAACGTCACCGTCACGCTCCACGGGGTCTGACTCGAAGGAATGAGTCGGCCCCGCAATATTGAGGGGCAGGCCTTACAACCCAACATCACGCGACGCACGGCGTTCCGTCTCTTCCGTTTAACTCCTCACGCCTTACGTTTCACGCTTCACGGTCTTAGATTGCATCGCATAGGGCAATCTTGATAAGTAGTGGTATCTGTTGTGTGAGTGACTCGTTCGTTATCGCCGTACCAGGAGAACTCGCATCCATGCCTGACCGCGTCACACAATTGACTCGAACCAAGCCTGTTCCGTATCTCATCACCGGCCCCCTGCTTGTCCTGACCCTCATGAGCTTCGTCCCGGCCTCGCTCAATGCGGCACAAGGAGGCAAGACGGAGGTGTTCCCTGTGCAGAAAGCTGCACCGGCGGTGGTCGTTATCGAGACGGCTGGAAGTGAAATGGAGTTACGGCATCAACTGCGGGCCAAAAATGGGGTGTCTGAACTCAGTTCCTCCACCTCCGTGACCCGCTTCTCGGTCGCGCCAACGGGGAGTTTCGGGTTTATTCCCGCGAAGCTTCTGGGATTGGCTTTGATCACGCAGAGTCCGGATCTCCCGCTAGAACAGGTGCCGCCTGCCACCAATGCCTATGAGATCCATAAGCTTGCCGACGGGAGTGGGATGCTGGTGGGATTCGTAGAGGCAAACCTCAAGCCTCAGTTGACGCCCAGCCACCGGCCGAAGAATGTCAGGATCGGGCTCTATTCTAATCCCTCGGACAAGGCTCCGCATATCGTCGCGGTGCCCTTAGTCAAACTGGTTGTCGATCGGATGCCGATCCGACTCGATGCCAAGGAACCAGACAGTGCGGTCCTGCTCGATATGGATTTGCAGAGCACCGCCAACCGTACCTCGTCTCAAACCGGGCCCTAACGCTCTCGATCCGAAGAAAGCTCATAGTCCGGTCCTGCTCGACATGGATTTGCAGGCCACGGTTAATCCATGTCGCCGCGAATGGGGCAATAAGTCCCTGCCCTGTCAGGTCCCGGGCGTACCAGGTTCGCGGCACGCGACGCCCTCCTCATAGGGGGAATTTGCACCGCCTGATATTTTTTTTGGTTCCCGTATTTTCTCTTCTCACAATTGGCAGTCCCGCCGGCTTACGCGTACCCTTTTAGCTCGCTCAATGGCCTATTCCGATCGAGCATCGAGCATGACGTCGCAATCCTCCAACCGGTACAGCGAGGAGAAGTATCCCATGGCTACAGATTTGTTCACACCACTCGTGGTTGTCGTTGCCACTCTGCTGTGGGCGGGCGCAGCGGCTGGTGATCACCGAACGTGGAGTATTCCGCCGACTAGATGATCGAAGCTCAAGGTACCGCGATGAAAGACAAGATCATCATGACCCACAGCAGCGGAAGCAAGATGGGCGGATTCATGTGGACGACCAAAGAGGGCATTGGGGCTAAAATCAACGACATCGCGGACGTCCGAGAAATTCACCAGATAAGTAGCCTGAGCCACCCCCGATTCCTTTCTATTCCATTACCGCGCGTCTAGATGTTGTCCTGTGACTGCGCGGTTTTCCGCGCATTGACTCACCTCGGTAAAACAAGTAGCCTCCTGGGTAAACCCCACATCTGAGGCCGTTCAAGGAGGATTTTCCATGAAACTGCTGCGATCTGTAAATCTGGTGCTTGCGTTGGTTCTGTTGTTGCCTGTTATGGGCTGGGCCGCTCCCAGGCCGGAACCGAAGGTGGACTATTCGGCTGACAGCACGATGGAAACCGAAGAGGGCATGACAATGAAGTCCCGCGTCTATCACTCCCCGGGCAAGCAGCGTACGGAGATGGGCGGAGCGGACGGCATGGTCAGCATCATCCGCAAGGATAAGAAGGTGACGTGGCAACTGATGGGCGACATGTACATGGAGATGCCGATGGATCGGTCTGGTTCGGAGGATCCCCAAGACATGGATGTGCAGCAGACCGCAGTCGGCGACGAAACGGTCAACGGCGTCAAGACCACCAAGTACAAGGTCATCGCGACGAAGAAGGATGGGTCCAAGCTCGGCGGATTTTTCTGGACGACCAAGGACGGCATTACGGTGAAGATGGACCTTCTGTCGAAGGAGGGCGACAAGAAGATGCGCGTGTCGAGCGAGCTGACCAATCTGAAGATCGAGAGGCAGGATCCGAAGCTCTTCGAGATTCCCCCGGGCTACACGAAGAACGACATGGGTGCCATGATGGGGCAGGGGGGCGGGAAAGGCGGGGCTCCGAATGTTGGCGAAATGATGAAGGGCATGGGGAAGGATAGGGGCAGCAAGAGCAAGGGTGACGAAGGTGAAGTGGACGTGAATAAAATGATGAAAGACATGATGGGGCGGTAGCAGAGGAGAAAGCCGATGACGATATTCCGAATTCTCGGGAGTGCGCTGCTGATTCTCGCTCTGACGGCTCCATCCGTCCGAGCGGACGATATGTGCCTGGGTGACGAAGAAGAGAAGGCCACCAAGGCCACCATCGCGGCTGGGCTCAAAGCTGAAAAAGCCGCCAAGTCGGTGGAACTCTTCGTGGCCTATCAGTCCATTGCAAACGACGACTGCGTCGATCGCTTCGATAAAGATATTCAGGCCAGGGCTAAGACGAACCTGCCGAGGCTCGGTCGAGAATTGGCTAAGGCGGCAGAGGCCAAGGGGTTGCTGTATTCAAACGATCCGGCGCGAGCCGATGTGCAGACGTCGGCCTTCCGATATTATGAAGCCATCGGCGACTTCAACGAGGCCAACCGGGTGATGTTGAAAGCAGTTCACGCCAAGTCGGATGACCTGGCGTTTTTCAAGACGGCCTGGAATGTGGACCAGGGACGCTATGGGCCACATTCCAAGACCGGCGAGCAGAAACCGTATGTTTCGCCGGGGAGCTATCGCCAGGAGCTTCAGAAAGTCGCCTCGGCCAATGCCGACCGATTCATGAAGGCCGAAGTGAAGGATGCCGCGGGCCTGTCCGGCAACGTAGGGGCTGTCGGAATGGCCACGATGAATTCGCTTGATAAGCTGAGAAAGGCCTCAGACTGGATGAAATTTTTACCGAACGGCGATCAGCCGGCCAAGGTACGGGCCGAGCAGCGGGGCGATGTCATCATGAAGCGCCCCGACCCGACGTTCACCCAGATGAATGCGACGGCGTATTACGATTTTTCCGGGTCTCCCAAGGCCAAGGAGAAGGCTGCACAACTGGGGAAGAAGATGGAGGAGTCCGGGCGCGCTATGGAGAAGGCCAGTAAAAACATGGAAGGAACGGTCACAGAAAAAGGCGAGGCGGACCAGGACAAGTTCAGAAAAGGAAAAGCAGACCTCGAAAAGGAATTGGGTTTCTAGCGCCGCGCTCCTCGGGTCCTCCGGGCTCCGCGCGCCGGTTTCGCGCTGCGGCTCAGCGATTTCGTGACGAACCGTCATGAATATTGCGGGATCGGACACCGCCAGAATGGCTGTCTCCCACAATTCTGGATCGCTCGGATTCTGAAGAGATCCGATGCGGGCCGTCAGTGTTCCGCTGCTTCCCGCTTCCTTCTTCTTTTTCGCCACCCAGTCGCAAGCAGCCGCTCCTGACCTGCCTGAGGGCACGATCGCCTTGTCCAATATTCCCAGCTTGGTCCCGGCCGGCCTATTGGCAGGGTGGAGCTTACCCGAGAAGGCTGGGCCATTGATCTCTCATCTGAATCCTCTTACTCTGTATCCTTTCCTACGGGTGCACTGGTCATTGCATGTCAGCAAGCGACCGTATTCGCGCCTGTCAGCTCTGGTTGAAGGAGACCCAACATGACCATTCATGATCTGGCGAGCAGAGGTCTGCCTCGTCTTATTTAGGGGCAGGCAGCCATCACGAATATGAAAGACGGAAAAAACGGCCGATATCCACGGGATCGTCGTCAGGGAGGAGTATTGCTCTGGGGAAACATTGTGGTGCCGCGGCTTTATCGCCACGGCCTGTTGCGAGGGTGGATGAGATGCTGATGTCGATGAGGGCATCGCCAATACGACGTGGCGCCGACCGCTCAGGTTCTGTGAGCGCCCGTCTCGCGCTCACGGTCTTGTGCCTCACGTTGGGGGCCTGCGCAAGAGTGGATTCGAGAGGTGATCTACCGACTGTCGCGTCGGTGGATCTCTCGCGCTATGCCGGCACGTGGTATGAAATTGTGCGGCTCCCGATGTGGTTTCAGCGCCACTGCGTGGACTCCAAGGCGACGTATTCCAGCCGTCCTGATGGGACAGTCGATGTGCGCAATGAGTGTGTGACGGATACCGGCGGGCTCGAGCAGGCAGTGGGCGTTGCGACGGTGGTCGATGCCAAGACGAACGCGCGACTCACGGTGGTATTCGACAACTGGTTCGCGCGGCTGTTTGGCTCATCCCGCGAGGGGAACTATTGGGTTCTCGATCTCGATCCGGAGTACCGGACTGCTATGGTGGGTACTCCAGATCGTCGATTCCTCTGGATCCTGTCACGGACCCCTCATCTGGACGAGGCCACGTATCGGCGTTTGGTCGAGCGAGCCCAGCAGCTGGGCTACCCGGTGTCGGACCTCATTCGAGCCAGTCGCCCGCCTCTTCGTGACGGCTCGCAGCTTGCCCCTCACAGACACCGGAAATACTATTCTGGCGCGACGGGCGAGGGTTCGAGGCCCGAAGTCCAAGGTTTTTGGAACTTCGAACCTCGAACTTCTGGTCGCTCCTGTCGAGCTAGCGTCCCCGTCGCGCACGTGAGAGGCTGAAGGAATTGTTCAGCATCCTGTTCGTCTTGGAGCACACATCATGTCCTTGACCTCCTATAATAATGTGCCGGTTCCTTCGTTCATGTATGGCACGGCGTGGAAAAAAGAGGCCACGGCGCAACTGGTACAGCTAGCCGTGACAGCGGGATTCACAGCGATCGATACGGCTAACCAACTGATTCATTATCAGGAAGCCTTGGTGGGGGAGGCCCTGCTGGCTCTTGCGCAGCAAGGGGTTACGCGAGACCGTCTCTTTCTTCAAACTAAGTTCACGTCGACGGATGGCCAGGACCATCGTACCCCCTACGATGCTTCGGCTGCTCTCACCACCCAAGTGACACAATCCTTCGACAGTTCGTTGGCCCACCTGCACACCGAGTATCTGGACTCCTATGTCTTGCACGGGCCCTATCAGCGGCGAGGATTGGGAGATGCGGACTGGGAGGTCTGGGCCGCCATCGAAGGGCTCTATCAGTCAGGGAAAACGAAAATGATCGGCATCAGCAACGTTACGTATGAGCAACTCACCCAGCTTTGTGCCCAGGCGGTGGTGAAACCAATGGTAGTGCAAAACCGCTGTTATGCCGCACTTGGATGGGACAAAGAGGTGCGGGAGATCTGCCGGGCCCAGGGCATCATCTATCAAGGCTTTTCGCTGTTGACTGCTAATCGGGAAGTCTTTGCTGATCCAGGCATTCGGGCCATCGCCCAACGGTTAGGGACCGGCCTCGCGCAAGTCGTCTTTCGGTTTGCGATGCAGGTAGGGATGCTCCCGTTGACTGGCACCACGAACCCGCAACATATGAAAGATGACCTCCAAGCTGAACAGCTTACCCTCACCGCTGAAGACATGCAGTTGATCGAAACGATCGGGATCTAAACACGAAGTCCCGAAGGATTTTGGGGAGGGCTTCGCTACGTTGTTGCGATCCGTCAGCAGGATGCTGAACAAGTCCGCCAGCCTGTCTTGTTCATTTGGTCTCTCTGGTCTGTCTCGTCTGTTTGGTCTATCTCGTGTATTTTGTTTGAACCAGACTAACCAGATAGACCAGAGAGACCGGGCTTGCCAAGGACGCGCAGGCCATCAAAGTTCTGCTGTACTGAAATGGTTTTTCCGCAGCCTGTTAGGGTTTATTCGATGTGGCTGGCTGGATACCGGTTGTGATGCCGAGGTCTTCGATCAAGGCTCGTAGCGGTTCTGCAACCGACCAGGCCTGCGCGAAGCACCCCCGTGCCCGGTGCGGCGCTTCCGCATCAAAAATCTCCGAGACCTGGCCGAGACAGGCGTCATGGAGATGACTCTCCAGCCCGTTGAAGAATGCCCGCGCCTGTCTGTTCTTCGCCGAGCTCTTGCCGTGGACCTTCCTCCAGGCTGTGACAAACGGTCCCAACAGATACGGCCAGACCGTGCCTTGATGGTAGGCCCCGTCTCGCTCCACGACCGTGCCTTCGTACCGCGGGCGATAGCGGGTGTCCTGTGGCGAGAGAGTTCGCAGCCCCACCGGCGTGAGCAGATGGTCCTCCACGACCCGGAGGATCTGCTCGGCCTGTTCCTTGATCACCAGGTCGTCGCAGAGGGCGATGGCGTAGATTTGATTGGGGCGAATCGACACATCGTTGCCTTCTGGTCCGTCGATCACATCGTAGAGACATCCGCCTGCTTCGTTCCAGAATTTCGTGCGGAAGGACGCCACAACTCGCGTCCGATCCTCTCGACAGCGCATTGCATAGGCCGGCTCGCCGAATGTAGTGGCAAGACGTTCTCCGATTTCCAAAGTCCTCGCCCACAGCGCTTGAATTTCGACCGGCTTTCCATGACGCGGCGTGACGACCCAGTCGCCGACTTTGGCATCCATCCATGTGAGTTGCGCGCCGGGTACGCCGCCGGCAATGAGCCCGTCTTCATCCATATGGATGCTGTAGCGTGTGCCTTGCCTATAGCCGTCGATGATGTGTTTCACCGCAGGCCAGGCCACTGCGCGGACGCGCGTCTCGTCTTTGCTGTAGACAAAATACCGTTCAATTGCGTGGACAAACCAGAGCGAGGCGTCGATCGTGTTGTATTCCGGCTCCTCGCCGATGTCAGGGAAGCGGTTCGGGATCATGCCCTGTGAGATATGCGCGGTGAACGATTCGATGGTTTGCCAGGCGATTTCCCACCGGCCCGTCACCAGGCAGAGTCCCGGCAGTGAGATGAAGGTATCTCGTCCCCAGTCGGTGAACCAGGGGTAGCCGGCGATGACGGTCTGCCGGCTGTCTCGCGCAGAGAGATAGGCCTCCACAGCACACCAGAGTTTGCCAGCCAATGGATCAGTGCTGGGGGCGGTGGCGTGAAGACCCCCTCGTCTCTTCCGTTCACCCTCGGTCAGAGCCGCGACATCAACCGAGTCGGTTGATGTGGTGGTGAGGACCAAGGTCGCAGCGATTCCACGATCGAGTTGGTAGGTGAACTCGCCTGGGGACCACCAATCTTCTTCGAAATCGAGCCCTCGTTGTTGTTCAGCCGGAAACTGAACAGTTCGAAACCACGTAGGGTCGTGGCGATACCTTCCGTTCTGGAACGCCTGCACCGATGACAATCCGACGTAGGGGCGCCAGGACACGAGTCCGTCAGTCACTGTGGTGGCGGTAGCGGCCAGACGGTCGTTCATATGATGGGTTGCGTGATAGTCGCGCCCGCTCAGCATCGGTCGCACGCGCAGGGTGATCGCCTTCTTGGTCTTCCCGGCGCGCGTCCATCGGATGACCACCAGGTCGCGGTTGCGCGGGCAGAAGACTTCTCGTTGCACGACCGTGCCGTGGCAGTCATAGGCCCAGGTCGGCCAGGGGTCTGTCGTGAAGCCCGTGCATTGTTTGTACCCTTCCGGGTGAATGGCGTTGAGGTAGAGATTGGTCGAGAGCGGATAGGATTGGCCTTCGATATCGATCCATTCTTCGAGGTGATTTACGAGGACAAACCGTGCACTCGGCGGCTTGCGCGCCGTCAGCAGCAACGCATGGTAGCGGCGTGTGTTTGCACCTGCGACTGTGCCGGACGCAAACCCGCCACGGCCGTTAGTTTCTAACCACTCAAGGTTGAGTGCGCGTTCGAGGTTCTGGCAATCTTCTTCATGTATGCGCATACAAGTGTGTCTCTTCAGTCATCGTATCCGCCCGTATTTCGCTTGTCTTTCGTCGTTCGCGAGATTCGTTTCACGAACGACACTTCACAGTCTTATTCTCCACTTTGTTGAATCAGCTTCGCCACCAATCCCGTCCAGCCCGTTTGGTGACTCGCGCCAATACCGGCGCCGTTGTCTCCGTGGAAGTATTCGTAGAAGGGGACCGAGTCGCGCCAGAGGGGATCTTCCTGAAGCTTGGCGGTGCCTCCGAAGACGGGGCGTCGCCCGGTTTGGTCGCGAAGAAAAATGCGGGTGAGTCGCCGTGACAACTCCGCAGCCACTTTATTCAATGGAACAGACTGACCGGATCCGGTCGGGTACTCGACCTTGTACTCGTCGCCAAGGAAGTAGTGGAATTTCTGGAGCGATTCGATCAGCAGATAGTTGACGGGAAACCAGATAGGGCCACGCCAGTTGGAGTTCCCGCCAAAATTTCCCGTGCTCGATTCGGCCGGTTCATAGTCCACTCGATAGTCCATGCCCATCGCTGAGAGAAGATAGGGGTGATCCTTGTGGTAGCGCGAGAGGGCGCGAATACCGTACGGAGAGAGGAATTCCTCTTCATCCAGCATATAACGCAACACGGATTTCAGCCGGTCGCGGCTCACCAGCGACAGGAAGCGTCGGACCTCGCCGTCCTGTGATTGGGTTTCCACATGTGAGCTGAAGTCGGGACGGTTTTCGATAAACCACTGCATCCGGTGTTTGAACCGGGGGAGGCTATCGATGAGTTCGGAATCTAACGTCTCAACCGCAAAAAGCGGGATCAGCCCGACCAGCGACCTGATTTTTAAGGGGAATGTCTGCCCGTTAGGAAGATGGAGCACGTCGTAGAAGAACCCGTCGTCCTTGTTCCAGAGCTCGATATTCTCACCACCAATGTTGTTCATGGCCTTGCAGATGTAGACGAAATGCTCGAAGAATTTGCTCGCCACATCTTCATAGGCACGGTTCTCGCGGGCCAGTTCCAGCGCGATCGAGAGCATGTTGAGGCAATACATGCCCATCCAACTCGTCGCATCCGATTGTTCGATATGGCCGCCGGTCGGCAACGGCGCGCTACGGTCGAAGACCCCGATGTTGTCGAGGCCCAGGAATCCGCCCTGGAAGATGTTTTTCCCTTCGGCGTCTTTACGATTGACCCACCAGGTGAAATTCAAGAGCAGTTTCTGAAACACACGCTCAAGGAAGAGCCGGTCTCCCACGCCTTTGCGTTTCTTCTCGATCTTGTAGACACGCCAGGCAGCCCACGCATGCACGGGAGGATTTACATCCCCGAAGGCCCATTCATAGGCGGGAATCTGACCGTTCGGATGCATGTACCATTCGCGAAGCATGAGGATCAGTTGTTCCTTGGCAAAGGTCGCGTCGACCAAGGCCAGAGGGATGCAGTGAAATGCCAAGTCCCAGGCCGCATACCAGGGATATTCCCACTTGTCCGGCATCGAAATAACATCGGCGTTGTATAGGTGTGTCCAATCCGAGTTGCGGCCCTTGAGCCGTTCACGCGGAGGTTCCGGCATCATCGGATCGCCTTTGAGCCAGCGATTCACCTCGTAATGATAGAACTGTTTGCTCCAGAGGAGGCCGGCAAAGGCTTGGCGTTGCACGAGGCGTGCATCTTCGGAGAGATCGGGCGGCGCGAGTTCGTCGTAGAACTCGTTGGCTTCCTGAATCCGCTGCGTGAACGTCGCATCGAAGGCCTCGCGTGTGAGACCCATCTCGCCGTCTTCGTTCGTGAAGCGAAGGTGAATGGTGTCTGATGCGCCAGGAGCCAATGAGAAGGTGTAGTGGGCAGCAGCCTTCGAGCCGATTTTGTCGGGATTCACCGCCCCTTTGTCGCCCTGCACCACATAGTCATGAAAGCTGTCCTTCACATACCGGGCTCCCTCCCCGTCACCGTAGAGTCGCCTGCTGTTCGTCTCGTTCTCTGTGAACAGCAACGTCGGTTGGCGATCGCACCAGAGGCGGCGTCTGCCATAGTACTCGTGGTCCAATTCGATAACGCTCATGCCCTTGCCTGCTGTTCCTTCACGCATTCGCGGCCGTCTTGCATCGAGACCCCAGGACCAGGTGTTCCGAAACCAGAGAGTTGGCAAGAGTGTCAGCTCAGCAGGATCGGGCCCATGGTTGACGACGTGAATGCGGATCAGCAGATCCTCCGGTGAGGCCTTGGCATATTCCACGGCCACGTCGAAGTAGCGATTCTCGTCGAAGACGCCGGTGTTGATCAGTTCATATTCCGAGTCCAGCCGGCCTCGTCGACGATTCTCTTCGACGAGCTTCGCATAGGGGAACTCCCCCTGCGGGTACTTGTAGAGGTATTTCATGTAGGAGTGGGTCGGTGTCGAATCCAGATAGAAGTAATAGTCTTTGACGTCTTCGCCGTGGTTCCCTTCATTGCCCGTGAGGCCGAAGACCCGTTCCTTCAGTATCGGATCTCGTCCGTTCCAGAGGGCGATAGCGAAGCAGATATATTGGTGACGATCGGAAATCCCGGCCAGTCCGTCCTCATTCCAGCGATAGGCTCGCGAGCGGGCATGGTCGTGAGGAAACGCTTCCCAGGCGGTCCCGTGCGAGCTGTAGTCTTCGCGGACAGTTCCCCAGGCCCGTTCGCTGAGATAGGGCCCCCAGCGTTTCCAATGTTCCTGTCGGCGGGCGTCTTCATCGAGACGCTGATGTTCCGCGGTGAGCGGTGGTGGACCGGCTGGGTTTGATGGCACGGTTCGGCGTGAATGTGGCATGGGATTCCTCAGCGGTTCGTGTAGGCGAACAGCCGGCAGAGCAGGCTGTTCTTTGCAACCCTAGCAGGAGAATGACTCAGTACGCCAGAGGCGTTCTCGAGATCTGTGGAGCGTGAGAACCTCCTGGTTGCTCTGGTGTGTTTGGTCTGTCTCGTCTATTTGGTTGAACCAGACTAACCAGATAAACCAGAGAAACTAGATGGAGTAGGCAACGACGTAGGAGGCGGCCGGCTTGTTTGGAGATCCTGCAGGTTCTTCCGTTATCGGTCACGTTGGAGAGGAACCTGAGTCGAGTCGCGGAACGATCGTGGCAAGTCTTCGAGGCTTAGCCCGCATTATTCAGGAAGGTTTGTTGCAAAAGGGTGCGACGCGAAGCGAGACGGGCACTCGGAGACATGACACTCTGAGGCATACTCGTGCAGTATGTCGCAGGGCTGAACAGCGAGACTGTCCGTCACAGCCGTGTACCCGCGTTTGCAGCAGAAGCATCATGAATCATGCGGGTTAGGAGGGGAGTTCGGTGAGCCGAAGGGTATAGAGATACTGGTAGAGCCCTTTACGGTCCAGTAGTTCAGCATGGCTGCCGGTTTCCACAAGGCGCCCTTTGTTGAGGACGAGGATGCGGTCAGCTCGTTGGATGGTCGTCAAGCGGTGGGCGATCACAAAGGTTGTTCGGCCTTTCATGAGTTGCTCCAGCGCCTCCTGGACGAGTCGTTCCGACTCACTGTCGAGGGCAGAGGTGGCTTCATCCAACAACAAGATTCGTGGATTTTTCACAATGGCCCTGGCGATGGCGATGCGCTGCCGCTGTCCGCCCGACATATTAATCCCCTTTTCCCCCACGATGGTCTGATACTGGTCCGGGAAGCTCATGATGAAGTCGTGGGCATGGCCCGCACGGCTTGCCGCCACCACCTCTTCTTCAGTGGCCTCCCTGTCTCCGTAGCGGATATTGTCGAGAATCGTCCCGCCAAACAAGATCGTCTCTTGCGGGACCAGCGCGATCTGCCGATACCAACTGTCCATTGTGACCTGGCGGAGATCGTGCCCGTCGATGGTGATGCGTCCCTCAGTTGGATCGTAGAAGCGGTGGAGCAAGTTCATCACGGTTGTTTTCCCGGCGCCGGTGGGACCGACGATGGCGACCAGTTCGCCTGGCTTGGCTTCGAACGACACATCCGTTAAGACCGGTTGGCGTGGATCGTAGGCAAAGCTGATGTGCTCAGCCCGGATGTGTCCCGAGACGGTAAACAGCGACGTGGCCGTGGGGGAGTCGCTCACCTCGGAGTGTGTGTCCAGAATTTCGAACACCCGTTGGGTGGCGCCCTGCGCCTCCCTGATCTGCGCGAACACGCGGGCAGCGGAACTGAAGGGGCCGATCAGGATTCCGGCAAAGAGGACGAACGCAAAGAGATCGCCCGGCGACACGCTCCCGTCGATGACCTGGCGTCCCCCATACCACAACACTGCCGCCGCGGCGGAGAAGGTGAGGATGCTGATGACGGGAATAAACACCGCCATGACTCCGGCCCGTTGCATGGTCAACGCCAAGGTCTGTTCGACTTGTGTGGCAAACCTGGTCTCTTCGCGCTGTGTTTGGACGAAGGATTTCACGATCCGGATGCCGGAGATGACTTCCTCGATCAGGGTACTCAATGCAGCGGTGTGATCTTGAATCGAGGTCGAGAGGGATTTCAGCTTTCGCCCGAATAATTTGGCTCCGAGGACGAGCAAAGGGAGCAGAACCAGGATCAAGAGGCAGAGCCGCCAATTCATCGTCAGCAAGAACGTGATCCCTCCGACGAAGGTCACGAGCTGTTTCGCACTGTCGATCGGCGTTTCGGTGACGACTGATTGGATGACCGTCACATCGTTCATGAGCCGTGAGAGAAGTTCGCCCGTTCGCCGGCGGGCAAAGAAACTCACCGATAAGGTATGCAGATGCGCAAAGAGATGTCGGCGAAAGTCGGCGACGATGCGCTGCGAAATCCATGCAGTCAGATAGCTATGGCCCATCGAGCAGAGCCCCTGCAGGACGACGAGCCCGAGAAAGACGGTGATCAAGTCCGTCATCCGTGACTGGTCGTGCTGCACGGTAATGATGTCCCACAGGGTACCGGCCAACCGCAGCAGGGCCAGATTGATGGCGGCGACACCCATGACTAGCAGGCCTGCCAGCGCCATGCGGGACAGGTAGGGCTTCAGGAATGGAAGAAATCGTGAGAAGGTGGACATGATGAGGAGCGATCTTAGCCGACTGCGGAAAAACTATTTTGGTACGCTAGCATTTCGATGGTCCGCACGGGTAGCACAATAGAAGAACCGGATACAGGCGCTCAAAAAGGCCAGACTTCTCACCCGCTCAACCCTAACGGTTATTGCACCCGCCCGCCACGAGTCTGCCAAGACAGATTCGTCGCCCTGAGACGTGCCTGGCCCCAAGCAAGGCCGCAGGTGAGTGAATGGCCGAGGAGGTATAGACCGCACTTCGCGCGGGTCGTTTGCCCTTGCAATGGGTCTTGGCGAACGGAACATCTCTCCCAGTGATCCTGATCTCCGAGAATCTCCCTTGGTACGTTGAGGGTCTGAACGATACTAGAACGTTGTCGGCGGATTTTTTCAGCATCCTGTTAGAGGAGATGGTTATGGAAAACCACGTGAGAACGGCGGAGGGGGAGACTCAAGCTGGAGCGTTGCAGGCAGCTACAGCTCTGCGATGGACTCGATCAGGTTCTTGTTGACGGCCACGAAGTCTGAGCGATCCTTCTCATCGATCACCACGTCAGTGAGGCTGATGAAGAGACGTTGCTCTTCATTAATTGCATCGGACACACGATTCCGCATGGGAGGAATGAGAAAGTCGCCAACGTAGACGCAGTTCACAGTCCGGACGCGGATGCGAACCTTCTTGCCTTCTGGCACGGACCCCTCCTCCCCCTTCTCGGGTGAGCCTAGCTTTTACGACGTTCAAACTTTTGACGCCGGCGCAGCTTTTTGTACTTATGCTTGCGCATTTTCTTTCGGCGTTTTTTCAGCACACTGGACATGCGTTATCTCTCCTGCAAGGGGCGGAGTGTAGAAGTTTTCTCGGTAAATTGCAAGCTCATCGGCGGAATTAATTGATCATAATTGGGCCGGGGCCGAACGCCGGGGGACCTGCGATGTGGTGAGGGACAACTCACAGGCCGCTTGACCTACATGATACTCGTTCCTATACTGCCACGATTATGCTCCCGTATAAATTTCGACTGTTTTCCGTCTTGGTCCTGCTCGGCTCGATATTCTTGATCGGCGCCGGCTGCGGTGGCAAGACGATTCAATATCCCGAAGATCATGAACGGTATCTCCGTATCGATCGGGCGGTGGAATCGCTTCGTCAAGCCTATGTGAGGAAAGATTCGTCGGATCTGGCCTCGCTCATGATGCCGGTTGACCAGCTTGACAGACTGCGGGAGGAGGCCCAGGGCGATTTCGAGACATTTAGTGCCATCATGTTGGACTTCGCGATCGAACGCATTATGATCGAAGGGGACAATATCGATGTGTTCGTGCATTGGCAAGGGCTGTGGAAAAAAGATCCGAACGATCCGGGGCTTCGTCAACGAGGCCATACGAAATTGCAGTGGGTCGGTACACAGGCGATTCTCTTGCGCGGGGTTCAGGGCGATGCTCCCTTCGGTATGAAAGCTCGGCAGGCCACAATCGATCCCACACGTTCTCCCACGAAGAAATAATCCATGCTGTCACGTCGATCTCGTACTCCGGTACAGGCCGATTTCCTGGTCATCGGGAGCGGTGTAGCTGGCCTACGCGCGGCGTTGGAGTTGAGTCGTGTCGGTCGTGTCATGGCGCTGACGAAAGGGCATCCGCTTCAGAGCAGTTCGATCCACGCACAGGGCGGGGTGGCGGTGGCGATGAGCGAAGAAGACGACGTGGCTATCCATTTAACCGACACGCTCAAAGCAGGGCATGGACTCTGCCGGAAGGAAGCCGTGCGGGTCCTCGTGGAAGAAGGCCCTGATCGGATTCAAGAATTGATCGGGTGGGGAGCCAAGTTCGACAAAGTCGACGGCAAGTTCGCGTTCGCTCGCGAGGCTGCCCACAGCCGAAGCCGTATTCTGCGCGCGCGGGGGGATGCGACGGGGAACGAGATGGTGCGAGTGTTGATTGCCGAGGTAAATCGGCAGAAACGTATTCAGCGCCTGGATCATCACTTTACCGTAGATCTTGTCGTTGACGCCGGACGTTGCTGCGGGGCCGTTGTGCTGGATGAAGGGTCTGGTCGCCAGTTCGTGCTGCCGGCTCGCGCGGTTGTGTTGACCACCGGCGGGGCCGGGCAGATCTATGCGCGGACAACCAATCCCCCGAATGCCACCGGTGATGGAATGGCTATGGCACTGCGCGCGGGCGCGGTGCTTCAAGATATGGAGTTCGTGCAATTCCATCCAACTGCACTGTATTTGCCGTCGAGTCCGCCGTTCTTGCTGTCGGAAGCGATGCGAGGCGAGGGTGCGCAGCTGCGCAACAATAAGGGAGCCCTGTTCATGCAGCGGTACCACCCCATGGGGGCGTTAGCGCCGAGAGACATCGTGTCGCGGGCGATTTTGGCGGAGATGGCGGCGACCAAAGCCCGTCATGTCTATCTTGACGTCACCCACTTGGGTGCAGAGTTCGTGAAGCGGCGCTTCCCGACGATTTATGCGACCTGTCTTCGCTACGACATCGATATCACTGAGGAATGGATCCCGGTGTCTCCAAGTGCCCATTACATGATGGGCGGGGTCTGGACTGATCTGAACGGTGCGACGACGGTTCCAGGGCTCTTTGCCGCCGGGGAGGTGGCCTGTAGCGGTGTGCATGGAGCGAATCGTCTGGCGAGTAATTCCTTGCTCGAAGGATTGGTATTCGGTGCGCGTGCGGCATCGGCAGCCGTGGCGTTTGCCGGCCGACAGGAGCCTCCCATCCTGTCGTCTCAAGAGGCCACGCTCCGTGCGGGCCAATTTGGCACACTGGAGGATGCGGAAAAGTTGCGAAGCTCACTCAGGCGAACGATGTGGGGACAGGTCGGCGTTATTCGCTCGGGCGAGTCGCTTATCCGGGCCTGTGCTCAACTGTCCCGGTGGGCTCAACTCGTGACCCAGCCGTTTGCAAGCCGAGCAGCGCTGGAAGTAAAAAACATGGTGCAGGTGGCGCAGTGCGTCGCGGAAGCGGCGCTGTGGCGAGAGAACAGCGTCGGGGCTCATTACCGGTCAGATTTTCCTGAGGCCAAGCGGGCCGGTTGGCACCAACATAGTCGCCTCTCGAACGGGGAAGTCGTTAGTGGGAAGACAGGGCAGAAATCGCGGGGGTTGCTGTTGTCTCTGCGGGGGCGTATCGGCTGACCGGACGTGCCATGATGACGCCATCGCGGATCAGGAACGTGCGGTAGTATCGGAGAACCTTCCGGACGTATTGCCTGGTTTCATTGAACGGGGGAAGTGCCTGGTAGCGGTCGACCGCATTCTCTCCAGCATTGTAGGCTGCCAGGGCCAGCGGTAAATTCCCATGGAAGCGGTCGAGCAGCTGGCGTAAGTATTTTGTCCCTCCGCCCACATTATCGTCCGGATCATACATATCCCGCACATCCAGACGCACGGCGGTCTGCGGCATCAGTTGCATCAAGCCGATAGCGCCAGCGCGAGAAACCGCCCGTGGGTCAAAGTCCGATTCGGCTTTGATGACGGCTCGGATCAAGGCGGGATGGAGCTGGTTTTTCGAAGAGTGCCGACGAATGACTGGTTCAAGTTCTCGCTCGGACAAGGTGTCGTGGAGTCGGCGGGATTCGATCTCAACCTTTCGATAGCGCGAGTCTGACGGGACATTGGTGAGAGAGATCGAGCCGTCGCGTCCGATAAACTGATAAATTTCTGCCGTGGTGGTTGGCACGGAGAAGGCCAGCGAGCCGATTCCTGCGATCGCCGTCGTGGTGAGCCCAATGGCCGCGTGTCGCTTGAGGGATGTCATTACTAGTGAAAAGGTGTTGTGCATGGTTGCAACGATATCAGCCTGCCACTAGGTGTCAAGAAACTGCAGATCTTGTGCCTGGAGGCCAGTTTTAAATAGTGTAGGAAAACAACAGGGTCTGTGAGTGGGTGAAGCATCTAAGGTTCTAAAAAACGCACTCGGTTAGCAATAAACAGTCTGTGGATCTGTTGGGTCAGAGGCCCTGGCGTTTCATCCCCAACTGGATGTCCGTCCACTCTGGTGACCGGCATTACTTCCATGCTTGTGTTGGTGAGAAAACACTCGTCTGCCTGATGGATCGACTCGATCCCGAAAGATCCTTCGTCAACCGGGATCTGTGCTTCTCGAGCGAGGTTGAGCACGATATTGCGCGTGATACCGTCTAGCAGGCCGCATGCCAGTGCCGGGGTGCAGAGCCGGCCTGCTCGAACGAAAAAGAGATTGCTGACGGTGCATTCCGTCAGACGCGATTCCCAATTGAGCAGAATGCTGTCGAAGGCGCCGGCTGCGATCGCTTCCCGTTTGGCCAGTATATTGTTCAAAAAGTTTGTGGCCTTGATTTGGGGCGAGAGCGCGCTGGGCAGGTTCCGTCTCGTTCGGGCGACGATCAGGTTCACGCCGATACGATATTGTTCGAGCGGGGGAGGATAAAGCGGTTTGGTCATGATCACTACGGTGGGGGTTGGGCACAGGGCCGGATCGAGGCCGATGTCGCCGGTTCCTCGGGAGATGGTGATGCGAAGGTACGCGTCGGTGCGTTCGTGCCCGACGTCATTCCGTGTCATCGCTTCGTGGAGGAGCGCCGGCCACCTGTGATCGGGAATCGGGATGGCCAGGCCGATCGCGTCCGCAGACCGGCGAAGCCGGGCAAGATGTTGGTCCCGCATGAAGATCCGGCTCCCGTAGGAGCGAATCGTTTCATAGACGCCATCGCCGTAGAGAAAACCATGATCGAAGACGGAGACGACGGCCTCCTCTTCTCTCACGAACCGATCATTGAGATAAATCCACATCGTTACGTCTGTTGCAGTGCGCTGAAGAAAGCCTGGGCCTTCTGGAGCGTTTCCTCGTATTCCCTGGCCGGATTGGAATCGGCGACAATCCCGGCACCGACTTGCAAGTATCCCTTCCCCCCGCACCATACCAAAGTTCGAATCACGATATTGAGATCGAGGTCGCCGTTCCAGCCGATATAACCAAACGATCCAGTATAGGGGCCACGGCGTACCGGCTCCAGCTCCTCAATAATCTCCATGCAGCGGATCTTTGGCACGCCCGTGATGGTGCCGCCGGGGAATAGCGCCTGAATCAGATCGAAGGGCGTGGTGTCCGGCTTCAAGGCGCCGCTGATATTGGACACGATGTGGCTGACATGGGAGTACTGCTCAATCGTCATGAATTCATCGACCTGCACACTGCCGAATCGGCAGACGCGGCCCAGGTCGTTTCGTTCGAGATCGACGAGCATGAGGTGTTCCGCCCGCTCCTTTTCATTCGCGAGTAATTCGCCGATTAGGCGTTGATCATCACGGGCGTCAAACCCGCGAGGTCTGGTTCCGGCAAGCGGGCGCGTGTCCGCTCGCCGGTCGTGGAGGCGGACGAGCCGTTCGGGCGAAGAACTGATCAACGTGACGTCATCGAAGTGCATGAGCCCTGAGAAAGGCGAGGGATTAACGGTTTGCAGACGTCGATAGAGTTCCTGCTCGTAGAGTTGTCGATCCGCGCCATCGTTATAGGTGCTGGGAGATTGCAGGGTGAATCGATGTGACAGGTTGGCCTGGTAGATGTCACCCGCCGCAATGTATTCCTGGCAGCGCCGGACTCGATCGAGGTAGTCATCCCTGGTTTGGTCAGGATGAAAAACCATCAGATCGAGGGAGGGGAGCTCATCGAGGGGAGAGGACTGTCCTCTCAACTTGGCCTCCCACTCGGCTAGCCGGGTTAAGCCCTCGCGATAGAGATTCTCCCTGGTCTCTCCCAAAAATCGTTCCATGGGTGGACAAAAGATAATTTGTAGACGATCAGTTTGATGATCGACGGCGGTGATGATGTCATACAGACCGAACTGCAGATGGGGGAGCAACAGATCGTCCTTGGCAATAGACGGAAGCGTTTCAAATTCGCGCACGAGATCGTAGCTGAGGTAGCCGACGGCTCCGCCCCAAAAAGTTGGCAGGCCTGGCGGAGGCTTGATCTGGGGGCCGGCGAACAGTCGGCAGAGACTTCCGAAGGGATCGTTCGACGAGCATTCGCGTCCTTCGCGGGTTCGAAGTGAGGCCTGTCCTTGTCGCCCGGTTAGCACCGAGAAGGGGCTGCTCCCCAGAAATGAGTAGTGGCTTCCGCCGTCTGTCCCCTTCCCGCTGTCGAGTAGGAATGACGGCTGCGAGGGAGACGCAATCAGGCGGTACAACTCAAAGGGTGTCCTCCCTTGGCCGTCCATCGTGAAGATTAGGGGCTGCGGGGGACCGATCAGGAATGATGGTTGGGAGAAACGAGTCATGGGTGAACGTATATTGCTTTACAAATCATGCGCCACCCACTATACCCGACTGGTCCAGCTGTGTCACAGCGCCTAGCCGGCTTGACAAATTTAGGATGATTCTGCTTGAATTGCGCGCCCGCCATCGGCAGAGTCCTTGCGTTATGGGACGCATTGCACTCTCCTCCGTGGGTACGACATGCCCTCTTCACAAGATCCATTGTACGCGGGGCTCGGCCAAGCGGTTCGGATCGGAACCGATCTGCTCGCTGCGTTGATTGTCGGAGGAGGGTTGGGTTGGGTATGTGACACATACCTCTTCGGCTCCACTCCCTGGGGGATGGTCGGAGGTCTGGTGTTGGGCGTCGTGACCGGGATCAGGAATGCGTACCGGTCGGCGCAGCGGTGGCCGAAGACATAACGCGTTGCAACAGAAAGTACGAAAGCGCCATGGAAGAAAGTCCGCTTCATCCGTTCGAGCTTCACAACTGGATATCGATTTCGCTTGGGGGGTTGGATATTTCCATCAACAAAGCTGTCGTCATCATGTGGGTGGTGGTCGCGCTGGTGGCGGTGCTCATGGTAATGGCGGGATCGGCACGCAAGCTGGTGCCTGGCAAGTTGCAGAGCATGGCGGAGATCATGGTGGATTTCATTCGCACCATCATCATGGATACGATGGGCAAAGAAGGGATGCGATTTTTCCCCCTCATCGCCACCCTGTTTCTCTTTATTCTCTTCTGTAATCTTATCGGGTTGATCCCCGGCAGCTACACCGTGACGAGTCAGATTGTTGTGACGGCCGTGTTCGCCTGCCTGGTGTATGGGCTCAGCTTGGTCATGGGTTTTTTCTTACATGGGGTGAAGTTCCTGGGTATTCTTGTTCCGCCCGGTACGCCAGGGTGGCTGCTGCCATTGATGGTACCGATCGAGTTGATCAGTCAATTGGCACGGCCCATTTCACTGGCCGTTCGGTTGTTTGCGAACATGACGGCGGGCCACGTCATTCTCGGGGTTCTGTTCGGCCTGGCGATCAGCGGCGGATTGTTGATCGGGTGGTTGCCCTTTGCGTTCACGATCGCGATGAACGGATTGGAAGTCGGTATCGCGTTCATTCAAGCCTATATTTTTACCGTGTTGACCTGCGTCTATTTGGGGGACGCATTCCATTTGCACGGCCATGATGAGCACGCGCACTAGCGCGTGCGAGTTCAGACAAGGGAGGAGTAGGACACAATGGATTCAGCAGCAGCAGCATTGTTGGGCATGGGGTTAGCCGCGGCAGGGTTTGCCGGCGCCGGTGTGGGGATCGGCTACATTTTTGGGAAGATGATTGAAGCGGTGGCGCGCCAGCCGGAAGCAGAAGCCCGTGTCGGAAAGTATATGTGGATCGGGTTCGCGCTGGTGGAAGCTATCGCGCTATACGGACTGGTCATTGCCTTCATCATTATGGGCCTCCGCAAATAGGAGCAGGCTTAGGTCTAGGGTAAGGCCGAGGGAAGCATTTCAACCTCGGCCTCTACCTCAGCCTTTCTGATGTAAACTATGCCGCAGTTTGAATCTCACTTTTTTTCTTCCCTGATTTTCTGGGAAGTCCTGTCGTTCGCGATTCTTTTCTTCGTGCTCTATAAGTTTGCCTTTCCCGGCATCTTGAGCGCGTTGGAAGAACGGGAAAAGAAAATTAAGGACAGTCTTGATCAAGCCGAGCGTCACCGGTCAGAGGCCGAACGGAAACTCAAGGAGTACGAGGCCAAGCTGAACACCGCCGCGAAAGAGGCGGAAGGTATTCTGGCTGCCGCAAAGGAACGGGCGCAGCGGCTCATGGAGGAAAATGAGCAGCGGCTGACGACCGAGGCCGAGCGGATCAAGGGCGATGCGACGCGTGAAATTGATCATGAGCGTCGTAAGGCGATTCAGGATATTCGCGCCCAAACGACCGACTTGGCATTGATGGTGGCGGAGAAAGTTGTGCAGCGAAGCCTGACTGATGCGGACCACCGGAAATTTGCAGACGAGGCGCTCGAGGCGTTGTCAAAATCCTACCAACGATAATTCTTGGACCGGGCGGGATCAGCCCAGGCTGATCCCGCCCGGTCTGTATCCTTCCAAATCCACACAAATGAAGCGAAACCCGACCTTGCGGAGACGGGCGCTGATGTGCGCGCGCAGGTTCGGCTGATTCAGCCGAGAAAACTCCTCTGCCGCGACCTCGATTCGCGCCACCTCTCCGTGCTCCCGTACACGCACATGGCGAAATCCCTCAGCCTGTAGAATCTCTTCAGCCTGCTCCACGCGACGGAGACTTTCGATCGTGATCGGTATGCCGCGAGGAATTCTGGAAGAAAGGCAGGCGGCAGCCGGCTTATCCCAATTTGAGAGTCCCAAGGCCTGGGCGAGTGCCCGCACATCGGACTTCGAGAGAGAGGCTTCGACCAGCGGGCTGCGCACTCCCCACTCGCGGGCCGCTTTGATTCCTGGTCGATCGTCCCCCAGATCGTCAAGATTCGTCCCGTCCACAATCCATCGGCTTGCGCGCGGTTCGCGCAGTCCGTCCAGCAATTGATAGAGATCGGTCTTGCAATGGAAGCAGCGGGCTGCATCGTTCTGCACAAAGGCTGGAATATCGAGTTGATCGGTGTGGACGAGTTCGTGCCGCGCACCGATCTCTGAGGCGACCTGCTTCGCGCCGTCGAGTTCGATCGTGGGAAACGTCGGTGAGACAGCGGTGATGGCCAGCGCCTGTTCGCCAAGCTGTTCATGGGCGATTTTCAGGACGACGGTGCTGTCGATCCCGCCGGAGAAGGCGATCAGGACGGACTGCATGTCCGAGATTACCTGGCGGAGTGCATTGAGTTTACCGTCAAGTGATTCGGTCATCATAGATTCCTGTCCTTAGCGTCGCGCCTAGCAGGCTGTGGAAAAACTCTGTATGCACGTGAGCACGTCACCGATCTGCACGTCTGGAACAACAGGAGAATACCACGCAGGATGTTCAAAAAGGCCGTTCAGCTAGGCCGCAGCGAGCGAAGAGGCGAGGCGTACGTTTCGGTACGTTGAGCCTCTGAGCGATGCGAGAACGACGCTGGCGGACTTTTTCAGCATCCTGCTAGTGCTTGACCTTCGCTTTGGCAATGTTGCCCACCACCACTAAGGCGTACCGTTTGGGGTCCAGGTACTGTTTGGCGACGCGCTGCACGTCTTCCTTCGTGACTCGGTCGATCCATTTTGGGTAATCCGAAAAATATTCAAACCCCAGACTGTAGAACTCCACTTGGGCGAGCACGTGCGCGAGCTTCGCGGTGGAATCAAATCGTAGCGGGAAGCTGCCGATCAAGAATGATTTGGCCTCGGCCAACTCCTGGTCGGACACCGGCGCGTCACGAATGGACTTGATTTCAGACAGGACGCCGGTGATGGCTTGATTCGTCGTCTCCGTCTTGGTTTGGAGGTTGACCCAGAATGAACCGGGCATCAGCCGGGCGTCGAAGTGGCTCATGATCCCGTAGGCCAATCCCTGCTTGTCGCGAATCGAATCCATCAAGCGAGAGGAAAATCCACCGGCTCCCAGGATGTAATTCATCACCGTGACTGAATAAAAATCAGGATGAGCGCGCGGAAGGCCCCCATGACCAAGCACAATGGTGGATTGGGTGAGATCTTTCTCGATGAGTTGGACCGTTTTCCGTTCGACCGGCGAGGGCTTTTTCGTACTTCGTGCTGGTGCGGTTCCTTTTTTCCAGGCTCCAAAATGGGTCTGTACCAGTGCAGTGGCTTGCTCAAGCGTGACGTCGCCGACGATGGTCAGGATCACCTGGGAAGGTGAGTATTCCCGACCATAGAAGGCCTGCACGTCGGTCAGAGTGATCTTGTTGAGCGTGTCCTCCGTTCCATTGACCGGCCAACGGTAGGAGTGTCCGTGGAAGACGAGCTGATTGAACGCCCTCATGGCGATATGGCCCGGGTCGTCGTTGTCGCTCGCCATCTCGCCAAGGAGTTGGGTGCGAATCCGTTCGAATTCCTGCTTATGAAACGCGGGGCGTTGCAGCATGTCTGCGAGCACGGTAAAGCCGAGGTCGATGTCTTTCTTGAGTACGCGGGCGGAGGCGGTGGTGAAATCCTCTGAGGCTTTGGCTTCCAGGGCCCCGCCGACGAAATCGATTTGCTCCGCCTGCTGTTTTGACGTGCGCGTGGTCGTTCCTTCGTCCAGGAGACTGGCGACGAGGTTCGCGAGTCCTGCTTTGTCGGGAGGGTCTTGCGCAGAACCGGTTTTGATCAGCGTGTGGATCTCTACGATGGGGAGGAAATGCTGCTCAAGGACGAGCACCGTGATGCCGTTTGCAGTCACAAATTTTGTCGGGGTGATCTCTGCCGCTATACTGGGACCGCTAGCCAAGAGGAAAGCACAGAATCCCATCACGAGGGTCAGGATCGCCTGTCGTCGAGGCGCGCTAGCCCGTCGTCTCGTGGTCGACATGATTAAGGCCTTCCCTGTTGCGCGGCGGCGGAAGGTGTTTCTGGTTGTTTGGGAGGCACGGGAATCAACGTGCCGACGGTCCGATTGTCTTCCGTCAGGTATTGGCGGGCAACACGCTGAATGTCTTTGGTCGATACCGCCAGGATCCGTTCGACAAACTGGTCTATTTTCTGCCACCCAGCGCCGACGGATTCAGCCTGTCCGAGCAACATGGCACGTCGGAAGTTGGAGTCCTGTTCAAAGACATGAGAGGCTTCGACCTGGTTCTTCGCCCGTTGGAGTTCTAGCTCTGTCGGCGGATCGGTCTGGAGGCGTTTGATCTCTCGTTGAAGGGCTTCCTCGACCACCTCCGGTTTCTGGCCGGGGCTCACGAGGGCATAGAAGTAGAAAAGGCCGGGATCGGTTTGCAGCAAGCTGTATTCTGCTCCGACTGCAAGCGACAATTTTTGCTCATACACGAGGCTCTGGTACAAGCGTGAACTTTTCCCATGCGACAGAATCGTATCCAATATGTCGAGGGCGTACGAGTCCTCGCTCGTAAAATTTGGGACGCGATAACCCATCATGACGAAAGGGACTTGCGCATCTCGCTTGAGAAGGAAGCGGCGTTCACCTTTTTGTTCCGGCTCCATGGTGGCGATCGGTTTGGGTTCCGGTCCTCGCGGAATCGGTTCGAACAGCTGTTTGATCGTGGGGAGCAGGCTGTCGGCTTTGATGTCTCCCACCACGACGAGGGTCGCATTGTTGGGTGAATAATACGTGTCGTAATGCCGTTGCAAGTCATCCAGAGTCATCGCATCCAGGTCGTTGAACCAGCCGATCACCGGCCAGTGGTACGGATGGCTGAGATAGACCTGGGCGAAGAGCGTCTCGACGAGCGCACCTTGTGGATCGTCCTCTGAACGAAGGCGTCGTTCTTCCTTCACGACCTCTCGCTCCGTCGTCAACTCACTCATGTCGAGCACGAGCCCTTGCATGCGATCGGCCTCGAGCTCCAGGGCCAGCTCGACACGATCAGCTGCGAGATTCTCAAAGTAGGCGGTGAAGTCCTGACTCGTGAAGGCGTTATCCATCCCGCCGTTTTTGCGAATGAGACGGGAGAAGGTACCTTTGGGATATTTCGCAGTGCCCTTAAACATCATATGTTCAAGCATATGGGATAAGCCCGCACGGCCCATGACTTCGTTGCGTGAGCCGACTTTGTACCAGACTTGGACGGTGGCAACCGGAGCTTTGGGAACTTCGACTAACAGGACTTTCATCCCATTAGAGAGGATGAACTCACGAGGTTCCGTTGCGACGGCGGGCGATGAGAAGGCGAAGACGAGACTGCTCGCGGCAATCAACCAGGATAGTTGCATGATGTGTCGAGAATACAGCCAGGTCATGTTTAGGCGGCGCGCACCGTGCATGCTAGCAACGGGATTCGATTTGTGTCAAGGCATGTTCTGCGTATTCGGGTGAGAGATTGCCCAATTGGCCGCAGGCGCCGAGGACGTCGCGCCCCCGGCTCTTACGGACGAACACATCGAGGCCTGCCTGTCGCACGATAGCCTGAAAGGCTGAAATGGCGCCATCCGATGGACGGCGAAAGGGACTCCCGGGAAATTCATTGAACGGAATCAGATTGATTTTGCACGTGATCCCGCGAACGAGCTTGGTGAGCCGGCGAGCATCGTCAGCTTGATCATTTACTCCTGCCAGCAGCACGTACTCAAAGGTGAGTCGTCGGGTCGGCGGCAAGGGGTAACGGCGGCAGGCGGCGAGCAATGTTTTGAGCGAGGCGATACCATTGACGGCCGGCATCAGGAGGGCGCGCTGGTCGTCCGTCGTGGCATTCAGCGAGATGGCCAGATTGATGCCGAGCGGCGCGATATCTTTCAATCGCGCCGCCAGGCCGGCAGTTGAGACCGTGATGCGTCTCGGCGACCATCCGAGCCCCCACGGTTTGTTGGTGAGTCGCCGGATGGCCTCTGACAAGGCCTCCATGTTGGCCAAGGGCTCGCCCATCCCCATAAAGACGAGGTTGGTAATCCGTTCACCGGAGTCGAGGCGATCTTGGGCGGTCAGCACTTGCTCCATGATTTCATGTGGCTTCAAGTTGCGTTTCAATCCCATCGTACCGGTTAGGCAGAATCCACAATCTAGGGTACAGCCGACCTGCGTCGACACACAGAGGGTTAAGCGGTCTTCATCGGGAATCAGCACCGTTTCGACGGTGAGTCCATCATTGAGCGTGAGTACTAATTTTCTGGTGTGATCGATCGAACAGAGGACCGTGCAGCCGGCGGCGCGAGGAATCGTTGCCAGTAAATTCAGCGCCGTTCGCTCCGCTTGGCCGAGGTCCGTCATCTGATTGATGTCTTTGGCTCGACGTTGATAGAGCCAGCGCAGAATCTGACCGGTTCGGTAGTGAGGCCATCCCAATTGCTGTACGAGCCGGCGCATCCCTTCTTCATCAAGGGCCAGGAGGTTCGTGGGAGCTGTGCGCGAGGGGAAGGCGTCTTTTTCGTGACCCATGAGGGCAGCCTACCACAGCCTCGAAAAGTGGAACAAGGTACAGGGCTCACGCGGCTCCGCTGGTAACAGGGGAGGGACACTGCTATATATTATATATGTGACAGATTGAGAGGGAGACAACGGGTGCGCGACTATCGACATCAACGGGCCATACGAAAGCTGCTCCTCACCGCGTCTATTAGCCTCTGTGGGTTTGCTTTGCTTTCCGACCAGTCGTCCGCCGGTCCTTCTTCTCTGTCGATGTTGAGTGACAGTGACGCTTGTGAGAGCGCGGAAGCTTGTTTTCAGGCCACCGCATTGCCCAAGGAACGACTTGGCAAGGCTCTCAATAAAGAGCAAGCCCTGTTGCTTAAGCTCGATCGGCTGCAACGGCTGATGGAGCGATTTTCCGCCACACTCTGGGCCAAGCGTGCAGGATTGCTATCGGGAGTGTTGCTCCTTGAACGGAATCCTGCCGTGGCGATTCAATTTCTCCGCGCGGCACAGCGAGACTTTCCGGTCTTGGATGACTATGTCCGATTATGGACGGGGGAGGCGTTGTTGAATCTCGGAGACGCCAAACAGTCGGCGGACATGTTCGAAAGCATTCCGCAGGCGGTGCCTGATTCCTATCTGCTGACTAAGGCTGCGTATCGAGCAGGGGAAGCATGGTATCAAGCGTCGAGTTGTCCCGAAGCGACGGCGTGGTTTGCAAAAGCGGTGGAACTGAATGATAAGGAACCAGGGACTCCCCAGGCGTTTCTTCGTCGAGGCGCTTGCCAATTGCGAGATAACAACATACCGGAAGGTCGCGAGACCCTGATGCAGCTCTGGGTTCGGTTTGCCTACAGCGCAGAAGCAAAAGAAGCGGAAGCGCTACTGGCCTCGAATCTTGGTGGCGAGCCTTGGGTGGTGCAGTCGAGCGAGCGGCTTGCCCGGGCTCAGGTGTATCTTGGACAATCCTTCCATGCCGAGGCGATCGAGGAGCTCCGAAAGTTTTTTGCGGCTGATCCACAGTCGCCTCGGCGCGCCGAGGCAAAGCTGAAGCTCGGCATCGCACAGGTCCGGCTGAAACAGTATGACCAAGCCCAAGAGACGTTTCGCTCGCTGGTGAAAGACGGGGGGACGGAGTCCCGCGAAGCGTCGGTCTGGCTCGCCCGCATCTATCTTCGACAAGGACAGGGGGACAAGCTGTTGGATCTCGCCCGTACAGTGCGGACATCTTCGCTCTCTGCGGAGCAGAAGGGTCAGATCACATTGTTCGCCGGGATTTGGTTGGAAGATCAGAGTCGTTTCGACGACGCGATTGTGCGGTATCGACAGGTGGCAACGGTTGGAGAGCCGGCGTCTCAGCGAGCCGAGGCACGATGGCGCGTGGGTTGGGTGTATTACCGCATGGCGCGCTATCGTGAGGCGGGTGACGAGTTGCGTCTGCTCGCCGATCAGCACGACAGCGATTTTGAGCCACAGGCGCTGTATTGGATGGCGCGCGCTGCCGAGTTGAGCCAGCAGCCTGACGCTCGAGATGTGTATGTGGAACTCTGCCAACGATACGCCTATACCTATTATTGCCAGCTGGCGCGCGAACGAATCGATCTCCCGTTGTCGGAGCCCCCTGCATCAGAACCGATTTCGGCGACCGTCTCGGTGAACGGTGGCACGCCTGCGAATGGTGAGGCCATTCGCTTGCTGTCCACCCGGGCAGAAATCGAGCAGCAGCCGGCGTACCGTCGAGCCATTGAGCTCAAGACGCTGGGGTTGGACTCGGATGCTGCGCGAGAGTTGGCGGGGTTGAGCGATCGCTATAGCCGAGACCCAGACGTTCTCATGGCGCTTGCGACGATGTTGAACGAGGTCGGTGCCTACCACCATGCGCTCCGACTCGCGAGGGCCAGGTTCCGCGACAAATTGGAGCGAACCGGAGGTATCGTCGACCCGTCGCTGTGGAAGGTGGCCTATCCGACAGGTCTTCTTCCCACGATCAAGGGCCAGGGTGCGAGCAGTGTGGATCCCTATCTGGTGGCGGCGATCATTCGAGAGGAGAGTCAGTATGATTGGCGAGCTGTGTCGCGGGTCGGTGCGATTGGCCTGATGCAGGTGATGCCGGGAACCGCGAATACTGTAGCGCTGCGACTCGGGATTCCCGCGGTCGGACGGGATGACCTCTTCGATCAAGAGACCAATATTCGGATCGGCGTACACTACGTCGAACAGTTACTCGAGCAATTTTCCGGAAATGTCGCCCACACAATAGCCTCATACAATGCAGGGCCAATGGCTGTCGGAAGCTGGATTACGCTGTACCACGGTCGAAGTCAGGATGAGTTCGTCGAATTGATCCCGTACCAGGAGACGCGTCAGTATGTGAAGCGCGTACTCCGAAGCTACCGAGAATACCTACGGCTGGACAAGGCCTCCTGATAGGCATTTCTTGACAAGATCTAGACAAGTTTCTATAGTGCGCCACAACCTGTAGGGGCTTCTTAAGGAAGAGAGTGAAGGGATGGCACCCGATCGATTGGATGCGCTTGAAAGCCGTATTAGAGATTTGGTTACGCTCGTTCAAGAGCTGAAGAAAAAGAATGCAGTGACTGAAGAAGAGTTAAAGGCTGTTCGACAACGACTTGCGGAGAAGGATGATTCGGATCGACGGTGGAAGCAAGAGCGTGTCGATATCAAGTCTCGTATAGAGAAAGTCCTCGGCGACATCGAGTTGTTGGAGTGCTTTGAAGAACGCAAGGAGGTGGCCCTTGACTAAGACCATTGACGTGGAAATCTATGGCCAGCGATACGCGATTCGTGGCGAGGCGGACGAGGGCGATATCCGGCGCCTCGCGAGCTTTGTAGATGGCCAGATGCGCCATCTCGCGGAAGGGATGAATACGACGACCCCCTCCAAACTCGCCGTGCTGACCGCCCTCAATTTAGCCCATCAGTTGTTTGAACTCGAACGGAAGCGTGCGCAAGGTGAGGCGGATGTCGAGCGGCGGATGAAGTCGCTCATGGAATCGATCGAAGAGCAGGTACCGACCTCGCTCTTTCGCTAGATTCAACTTGCAAAGGACGGCCTCCTTTGTTATCGTAACTCATGTGTGTCGGGACGTAGTGGTTTCTACGATAGGGATATGATTAGGTCATGCTCGAACCGGTTCAGTGACCCGAGGATACAATGCGGTCACCGTGGAATGGATGTGGGTTCTTGATGCTGGCGAAATTGAGGCAGTTAGAATGTGCGCAAGGGTTCGTCCACCTCATGTATAACCTCTTGGCGATGTTGGGCAATGTCATGGAGTTCATGCTACCGTCAGGGAGTGCGGTCTGCGGAAACGGCCAACGGCTGCTTCCGGTTCGCACGCTGAACCCTCTCATGCGGATGAGAGGGTTCCGACGTAGATGGACCTCGTGGGATCTGTCGCGTACAGGACGCACTCGTCATCTTAATCCAGCAAGGCATCCATTCCCGTGGAGTCCGCTCTCGGAGTAAGTCTGTAGACCGCGTTTCTGGCCGTCCTCCTCCATCCTTTTATCTTCCCACTGCGCTCCCTTCTCATTCAAGACCGTCGGATAACCTTGTATCGAGACGAGGCTGAGAAGCAGGATTCTTTTCGTCTCGCGACTTTGAAGGGGGTGACTCCAAATGTCGACCTCAATTATTGCCTATTTGTTGACAGGACTCGTTGGAGGGTTGGTTGGAATCGGGCTCTTTGAGCTGATCCGTCGCTCATTGAGGGCAACGCAGAAGGCTCAGGAAGGGGAGCAGGCACGCCAGGCTGTGCAGAACGCCCAGCGTGAGGCTGACAATATTGTCAAAGAAGCCAAGCTGGAAGCGAAAGACCTTGTGCTGCAGTCGAAAGGGGAGATTGAAAAGGAGCAGAAGGCCAAAATGGCCGAGCTCGCCGTTGTAGAAAAACGTTTAGTCCAGCGAGATGAGGCCCTCGAGAAACGGATCAGTGCGGTAGACAAGCGGGAAAGTGAGGTTCAGAAGCGAGATCTGGAGCTGGCGAAGCGGGAGGAGAAGCTGGCGGTCAAGGAGGCGGCCTGTACTCGCGTGGAGAAGGAGCACCATGAGGCGTTGGAACGCGTCGCGGGGATGACAGCCGACGAGGCGAAGAAGCAGCTCATTCAAGAAATGGAAAGCCAGGCACGGCTAGAGGCCGTTGGGCATGCCAAGCGGACGTTAGAAGAGGCGCGTGAGAATGCAGAGCGGGAAGCGCGCGAGATCATTACCTGCTCGATTCAACGAGTAGTGCGTGATTACGTTTCCGAGTCCACGATTTCTGTCGTGCCGATTCCGAACGACGCGATGAAGGGGCGAATCATCGGGCGGGAAGGGCGTAACATTCGTGCGATCGAAGCCGCAACCGGAATAGATCTGATTATCGATGAGACGCCTGAAGCCGTCATCGTGTCGGGCTTCGATCCGCTGCGTCGCGAGATCGCCAAGGTCTCGCTCGAACGATTGATGCATGACGGGCGCATCCATCCGACGCGGATCGAGGAGATCGTCGAGAAAGTCAAAGTCGATATTGATAAGCTCATGTACGACGAAGCTGAGAAAATCATCTTCGAGTTGGGACTCTCGGATTTTCACCCGGAGTTGATCAAAGTGCTCGGTCGGCTCAAATACCGAACCAGCTATGGACAAAACAATCTCTATCATTCGCGTGAAGCCGCGTACATTTGCGGCATCATGGCTTCGGAGCTCGGTCTCGATGTGAAGTTGGCGAGACGGGGGGCGCTGCTGCACGACATCGGGAAAGCCGTCAGTCACGAAGAAGAAGGCCCGCATGCCATGCTGGGCGCTGAGATTGCCAAGAAGTACGGTGAGAGCGAGAAAATTGTGAATGCCATTGCGGGGCACCACGAACAAGTAGAGCCGATCTGTCCCGAATCGGTTTTGGTTGCTGCGGCTGAAGCGTTGTCCGCCGCCAGGCCTGGGGCTAGACGGGAAGCCTTGGAGACCTATGTGAAACGGCTGGAGAAACTGGAGTCGCTTGCCACAACAATCAAAGGGGTGCAGAAGGCCTATGCCATCCAAGCGGGCCGAGAAATTCGTGTCATCGTTCGACAGGAAGACATTACCGATGCCGAGTCGTTCCAACTGTCCCGGGACTTGGCGAAGAAGATTGAACAGGAACTGACCTATCCCGGCACGATCAGAGTGACCGTGATTCGAGAGAGCCGGTATGTGGAGTATGCTAAGTGAAGGTCCTCTTCATTGGCGATATATTTGGAGAGCCTGGGCGCCGAGCATTGTCCAGGGCTGTTCCCAGGCTGGTGGCTCAGCGACAAATCGACATCGTTATCGGGAATGGAGAGAATGCGGCTGGCGGGTTTGGCATCACACCGGAGTTGGCAGAAGAGTTGTTTGACCTCGGTCTCGCGGTTATTACGACCGGGAATCATGCCTGGGATAAAAAGGAAATACTCGACTACTTTCCCCGAGAACCACGCCTACTTCGGCCGGCTAACTATCCGGATGGAGTGCCGGGTCATGGGAGTGTGGTGGTCGAGTCGGCCGGCGGGGAGAAGCTCGGCGTTCTTCAACTGATGGGGCGGGCATACATGCCGACGTTAGACTGCCCGTTCCAGGTCGCCAAAAAAGAATTGGCTGTGCTGAAGAAGCGAGTTGCGGCCGTGATTGTCGATATGCATGCGGAAGCGACGTCGGAAAAAATGGCGATGGGGCACTATCTGGACGGAGAGGTTGTCGCTGTGGTCGGGACCCATACGCATGTGCAAACGGCCGATGACCAGATATTCCCGAAAGGGACCGCGTACATGACGGATATCGGGATGACCGGTCCGCTCCATTCCGTGATCGGGGTGAAGAAAGAGCTAGCGATTGAAAAATTTCTGACCGGGATGCCACGGCGCTTTGAAGTGGCCTCGGGTCCCTCCGTCTTTTGCGCGGTGCTGCTCGAACTTGATGCGCGACTTGGGAAGGCGCTGTCGATCGAACGAATTCGCATTATCGATTAAAGGAGACTCGCCACGAGCCCTCCAGGTTTTCCTGACCTCTTCTCTGCTGTCGTCCCTCCGAAACGAATATTAACGGTTTCGGAGTTGACGGGGTTGCTTCGCACCTCAATCGAAGAACAATTCTCCGACATCTGGCTGGAAGGAGAGCTCTCCAACCTCCGTGCTCCAGGATCGGGACACGTCTATTGCACACTCAAGGACAAGACGAGCCAAATTCGCGCGGTATTGTTCAGATCCAGCGCGATGCGGCTGCGCTTTGCCTTGCAGGAAGGGATGCAAGTGATCGTGCGGGGGCGGCTCACGGTCTACGAACCACGCGGAGAATATCAGATCGTACTCGATACGGTAGAGCCGAAGGGAATCGGCGCGCTGCAGCTGGCATTTGAACAGTTGAAAGAACGGTTGGTAGCGGAGGGGCTGTTCGATCAGGACAGAAAGAAGTCGATTCCTGAATTTCCTCGGACGGTGGGTGTCGTCACATCCCTTACCGGCGCAGCCATTCGGGATATCCTGGCTGTTCTTCGGCGACGCTGGCCGACGCTCCATATTCTTATCGCCCCGGTTCACGTTCAAGGGGAGAGTGCCGGGCGTCAAATTGCTGAGGCGCTGAATGCCTTGAACGACCTAAGTTTTGTGGATGTCATCATTGTCGGGCGAGGCGGAGGATCATTGGAAGACCTCTGGAGTTTCAACGAGGAGATCGTGGTGCGCGCCATTGCGGCATCCCATGTCCCAGTGGTGTCGGCTGTCGGACATGAAATCGATGTGACGCTTGCCGATTTCGTCGCCGATCTCCGAGCGCCGACGCCGTCGGCGGCAGCGGAGGCTGTAGTTCCGGTGTTGGCTGAGATCGTGGAACGATTGCGGGAGCTGAAGGTCCGTTTGGGACAGGTGATGCTCCGGCATTGTGCCTTCGAGCGGCAGCGGCTCGAAGCCGGCATTCGAGGGGTGACGGATGTACGCTTCCGCCTCCAGGAAGCGGCGCAACGGGCAGATGATATGGTAGATCAGTTGCGCGAGATGATCCAACAACTGCTCACGGTCGGGCGTGAACGGGTTCACGAGGTGCAGCGTGATCTATCCGGTCTCAATCCTATTCTCGCGATCAAGCAAGGTCTGGCGACAGTCCCGCAATTCTCGAAGCGCCTTGAAGGGCAGATGGGGGCTGTATTGGCGCAGCATCGTCACCGGATCCACGCGGCGCTGGCGCAGCTCAATACCCTGAGTCCATTGGCGATTCTTGGACGCGGCTACAGCATCCTTCAAACGGTCCCCGCTGGTCAGATTCTGCATCGAGCGAACGACGTGGAGGTTGGGCAGGAGGTGGTAGCTCAATTGGCAAGCGGGCGATTGAGTTGCATGGTCACGCGTGTGTTTGACGATTCCTCAGTTTGAAATCTCGGTGTGGTCGAGTATAATGGGCCTCCACCTATAATAATAATAACGAGGCGTGTTGTGGCTGCGGTGAAATTTGAACAGGCGATGGCGCGATTGGAAGCCATTGTTGGTGAGCTTGAAAAGAGCGATCTTCCTCTAGATGAATCGCTCAAGATCTTCGAGGAGGGCATTCGCCTCTCAAAGAATTGTCTCAAGATTTTAGAAGAAGCCGAGCATAAAGTAGAAGTGCTTGTGCAAGACAAAAACGGCAAGAAACGAATCCACGCCTATTCCCCAGACGACGAAACCGATGAACCGTCCTCCTAGATTCCCTAGTGCTGGCTTCTATCTTCGCCCATGCTTCGATGAGTGGTTTTCCTAGTCTCTTATGGCCTCCCTTCCTCGTGTTCACAAAGAACGGTTAGACCGTGTGCTTGTGGCTCAGGGCTTGGTGCCAAGTCGGGAGGCCGCGGCCAGAACGGTCTTGGCGGGCGGAGTTTCAGTTGACGGGATCATGGTGGATAAGCCTGCGAAGTTGGTGTTGCCGGATGTGCGGATCGAAATTGTACGGCCTGCGTCTTTTGTGAGTCGATCGGGTGACAAATTGGCTGCGGCCCTTGATGCCTTTCACATTGACCCAAAAGGGGCAATCGGTCTGGATGTCGGGTGTTCGACCGGCGGGTTCACCGACTGTTTGTTGCAGCGAGGAGCCGCCCGCATTTATGCCATCGACGTGGGGTATGGACAGTTTGAGTGGAGGCTTCGTAAAGATTCGCGTGTTGTCTTGCTCGAACGGACTAACATTCGGTATGTTGACCGTGCAGCGGTTCCTGAGCAGATCGACCTGGCGGTGATCGACGTTTCTTTTATTTCTCTGACGTTGGTATTGCCCGCAGTCGTCCACCTACTCAATAGCTGTGCAACGGTCGTGGCATTAGTGAAGCCACAGTTTGAAGTCGGGAAGGGGCAGGTGGGCCGAGGCGGAATCGTGCGAGATGATGCGCAGCGCGAGGCGGTGACTCAAAAGGTCATTGCCTGCGCCGCTCATTTGGGACTTCAACTGAAAGGCGTGCTCGATTCTCCCGTGATAGGGCGAAAAGGGAATCGGGAGATTCTTGTTGGTTTTGCACGCGAGATAACAACCTGATCGGGTAGGCGGTGGACAGATGATGGCACGGACTCATAGGCGATGGGGGCATGCATGAAGGTACTCGTGACCGGAGG
>JAENWB010000036.1:0-47640 GCA_016650275.1 Nitrospiraceae bacterium
GCTCAACTCGAACTGCGCCCACCGCTTCGTAAGGCCGGACGAGGAAGCCGTCTGTGGCGATGATGCAGAGTGCGCTGGTGCGATGAGACCGGGACAGAAGAGTACCGCGCAACACATTCCCGCCAAAAGCGCGTTCCTCGTGAAGCGTATCTGGTTATTCGCGCGAGACTTGCGAGAAGAGCGGGACAGGTGAAACGCGAGCGAAGCGCGAAGAGCGGAAAAGGCGGGACGGGAAAGATGGGTGGGAACTTCGAGTCGCGCTTTTCCCATGAGTCTCGCCCGTCTCGCTTGAGTCAGGGATCGGCGATTGCCGCAGAAGTGATCATGAATCATGCGGGCTAAACTTCGGTGGTGCAGCGCCTTCATAAGTCGCATCCTACCGATCTCGCAGACCCTGGCGCAACCCGTTTTTTCTAGGAGGATGCAGAGAAAGTCCGCCAGCCTGTCTGGTTCATTTGGTCTGTTTGGTTTGTCTTGTTTGTTTGGTTGAACGAAACTAACCAGATGAACCAAATCAACCAGAGAAACCAGACAGACCAGGCTTGCATGTCAAAATAGTTTTTCGGAATCGATCCCGTGGTATACAATGGGCCCATGCGTGCGCTCGTCAAGACATCGCCACAACCAGGATTGACCTTTACCGACAGACCGGATCCGAAACCGGGCCGCACCGATGCGATCATCCGCGTCACAGCCACCTCTCTCTGCGGGACGGATGCCCATATTTACAAGTGGGATCCCTGGGCGCATAGCCGCATCCACCCGCCGCGCATCATTGGCCATGAAATGTGCGGCGAGGTCGTGGAAGTGGGCTCGGATGTGACGCTCGTCAAGGTGGGCGACTACGTCGCTGCGGAATCGCACTTGACTTGTGGGGTCTGTTTCCAATGTCGCACCGGACAGGCTCATGTGTGCAAGAATTACCGCATCCTCGGCGTCGATCACGACGGGTCGTTCGCAGAGTACGTCGGCTTGCCTGAAACTGTGCTCTGGAAGACCTCGCCCACCATTCCACCGGAACTCGCCTGCATCCAAGAACCGCTCGGCAACGCCGTCGACGCCGCCTTAGTCGAAGACCTCACGGGACAGACGGTCTTGATCACCGGCTGTGGTCCGACCGGACTGTTCGCAGCCGCCGTCGCACGAACGGCCGGCGCCGCCCTGATCATCGCCACGGATGTCAGTGCGTACCGCCTGGACCTGGCCAAACAAGTCGGCGTCGATCATCTGCTCGACGCCAAGACCGAGACATCGGACCGGATCGCCGCTGCCATTCACGAGATTACCGCGGGCGAAGGCGTCGACGCTTCGCTCGAAATGTCGGGGAACCCTACGGCATTGCATCAAGCCTTCCGTGCCGTAAAGAACGGCGGACGCGTGACACTCTTCGGCATTCCAACCGGCCCGATCACGTGCGATCTCGCGAATGACATTATTTTTAAGGGGATTCGCGTCTACGGCATTACAGGCCGCCGGCTCTTCAAAACCTGGTATCGCTTGACCGGTCTCTTTCAGGCCGGACTCAATATTAAGCCGGTGATCACCCATACGTTTCCCATGAAAGACTTCGCGCGGGGGTTCGAGTTGATCCATTCGGGCCAGTGCGGAAAGGTGGTGCTGATTCCGTGAGGGGTGAGGCGTCAGGCGTAAGGTGATAGGAAACTAGCGCTTCGTCCTTGCCGTCTTCTCACGCCTTACGTTTCACGCCTCACGAAAAAGATGGCCTACCATTCACTCAAAAAAACTGTTTCAGAGCGACTCGCTGAAATCCGCTCAGCAGGCCTCTACAAATCTGAGCGGCAGATCCTCAGTCCGCAGGGGGCCGAGATTCGCGTGGCGCAAGGTGAGGTCCTCAATCTCTGTGCCAACAACTATCTGGGGCTTGCCAACCACCCTGACATCAGACAGGCTGCCGTAGTCGGACTGCAAGAGCATGGCTACGGAATGGCCTCCGTTCGGTTCATCTGCGGCACGCAGGATCTCCACACACAACTCGAACAGGCGATCAGCACCTTCCTGGGCACCGAGGACACGATTCTCTATAGCTCCTGCTTCGACGCCAACGGCGGACTCTTTGAAGTGCTCCTCGGCGAACAAGACGCCGTCATCAGCGACGCCTTGAACCACGCCAGCCTGATCGATGGCATCCGGCTCTGCAAGGCCACCAGGCTCCGTTATGCGCACTCCGATATGGCAGACCTGGAAGCCAAACTGCGCGACGCGACATCCTATCGCCTTCGCCTGATTGCGACGGACGGGGTCTTCTCCATGGATGGCGATCTCGCGAGACTGGATCGGATCGTCGAGCTGGCGGATCGGTATGATGCAGCGGTGATCGTGGACGACAGTCACGCGACCGGTGTACTCGGACGCAACGGGCGCGGCACCCCGGACCATTTCGGCGTCGCGGATCGGATCGAGATCGTCACCAGCACGCTGGGAAAGACATTGGGCGGTGCGGCAGGCGGGTTTACGTCCGGACGAAAGGAAATCGTCGAGCTGTTGCGGCAGCGATCGCGGCCCTACCTGTTTTCGAATTCACTCCCCCCGGTCATCGCCGCGGCGGCTCGACGGGCCGTGATTCTCGTGGCCCAAGGCGATCAATTACGGGCCAGGCTGCGTGAGAACGCGGCCTTCTTCCGCGCGCAACTCACCGCCCTCGGATTCCGGCTCATTCCTGGCGAGCATCCCATCATTCCGATCATGCTGGGTGACGCCTCGCTCGCCACCAAAATGGCAGAGCGGCTTTTAGAGGAAGGGATCTATGTCGTAGGATTCAGTTACCCGGTTGTGCCGGAAGGTCAGGCACGGATTCGTGTACAGATGTCGGCAGCCCACACTCACGAACAGCTTGTGCAAGCCAGCGCCGCCTTCGCCACAGTCGGTCGGGAACTGGGCGTAATCCAATAGCAGGATGCTGAAAAAGGCCGCCAGCATCGTTCTCGCATCGTTCAGACCCTCAACGTACCCCAGAGGGTACGCCTCGGCCCTTTACTCGCTGCGGCCTTGCTGGACGGCCTTTTTGAGCATCCCGCAAACCAGATAGACGAGACAGACCAAATAGACCAAACAGACAGTTTTTGTTCCTATTCCCGAATCGCCTTTGCACGCGTCTGCAGATAGGCGTTGCGCACGGCGGTATAGAGATCCAACGTCGCCTCTTCGACCCCCTGGTACTTTTCGAGATTCCGCGACCGTTCATTCACGATCTCTCCCACGCGACTCCCCGTCTGAATCAGGCTGGACGTCATCCGATTCGGGTGGGAGATGACGGAGGGCACGTTGTTGACCTCAATGATCGGCGCCACCAGCCAGTTGATCGGATTGAGAAACACGTCACCGACATATCCGAAAAAATCACGAACGGTGAAGGGCGGGAGCAGCGGCAACACGAGATAGGGGCCTGGTTTGACGCCATAGAATCCAAGCGTCTGGCCCATGTCTTCATCCGATGTGACGAGGTCGACATGTTTCGCGAGATCGAAGAACCCGCCCAATCCTACCGTGCTATTGATCAGGAACCGCCCTACTTCGATGCCGGCACCTTTGATCTTGCCCTGAAACACATTGTTCAAAAAGCGGGGAGCGAACCGGAGATTGGAAAAAATGTTGCTGATGCCGACTTGGACCAGGTCGGGCATGACAAAATTATATCCCTTCGCCACAGGCTTGAGCACGAAGCGATCCACCTGCCGATTGAACTCGAAGACGCTCGTATTCATCGGCTCCCAGGGATCATACTCCTCACCGGCTCCCTCATAGGCCATAGCAAAAGGATCAAGCGGTTCGTCCGATTGAGTCTCCGGCGGCGACGAGGGAGCCGGCGCCAGAGGCTGGTCCTCGACTGGACTCTCCTCACTCAACCCCTGTGGCTGCACTGTGCCGGTTTTCCCTGCACAGCCAGTGGCAAGCATCATCGCGGCACCCAGCAGACTGAACGCCAGCAGACGAAATTGAATCATCACCCCGGCCTCCTTAACCCGGACTATTCATGAATACCTGCTACGTCGTCCGATCCTCTCGCCCGGCGGGGCTTTTCTCGTTCGGCCTCCTCGACGGACTCCCGGTACGCCTACGTCGGCCTTACTTGCGAGAAGCCCCGGCGAGCTTCGGTCTCGAACGCCTCGCGACGGCATTCATGAATAATCCGGGTTAACCCACATTGCTCATGAAAATTTCTACTCCGCGCCAGTAAGCCGCTGCCTCTGAACAGGCGTCGGATCAGCCGACGCGCACTGTACCAAATGCCGCGGCAATCGCCAATCAATTTTTATGAAATCGTCCTCGTCGCTCCCGCAATCTCGCTCTTCTCGCGTAATCACGGGCTATCGGATGGTGAGTTGAACAAACTCGGCCCATCGTCGGAAATAGGCCGCGCCACCGACCTGGTAGGTGTTGTTATGGTCTGCGCCTTCAATGACATAGAAGGACTTGGGTGGCTTGGCCGCTTCGAAGACCTGCCGGCCCAATTCGAGAGGGATAATGTCGTCTTTGTCGCCGTGAATGATCAGCTTTGGGAGCGAGAGCTGCGGAAGGCGATCGATCAACGCGAAATCTGCCCCGAGCAGCCAATGAACCGGCAACCCTCCGTAATGGAACTTGGCCACCGAGCCGATCGACGGGAACGCCGATTCGAGGATCAGTCCCGCGGCAGGCTTCTGCACGGCAACTTCCCCGGCAATCGCCGCGCCGAGCGAGCGGCCGAAAATAACAACGCGATCAGGGCGAATCATCCTCGTTCGTGTCAAATAATCATGCGCCCCCAGCGCATCCTGATAGAGCCCTTCTTCCGACGGCTTCCCCTGGCTCCGACCATAGCCGCGATAGTCGAACAGGAATACCGACAGTCCGATGCGGTACAGTTCACGCAAATTCTCCAGCCGGTTGATAATGTTCCCGGCGTTGCCGTGGCACCAGAGCATGACCGGACGATCTGCCCGTGCTTCAACGTACCAACCGAACAGCCGTGCCCCATCAGCAGCCTGAAACCACACATCCTCAAGCGGCAACCCACTGAGCCGCCCCCAGTCGCGATCTTGCCAGGGTTCGGGATGGTAGACGAAGAATTGGTCGAGGACACTCATTGTGCCTTACTTTGGAGAACGACGACCTAGAAACGGAGCCCGATGCCAAACAAGACATACTGGGAGCGAAAATCCAGCGCGAGCTGCTTCCAGTGATAGTTGGCCGAGAAATATTTGTATTCGCTGAACAGAAACACTTTTTCGGTCAGATTGCCTTGCAGCCCGCCAAAGAATTGATGGCCGAATGCCCATGAACCTTCAAAATCCCGATCCGAACGACCAGGAATCTCGGCATGGGTAAGCACTCCACTCGAATAACCACCCCCGACACCGATGTAAGGGACAAACGCCTTCCCCGGGTAGCGAAGAGTCAGGTTCACCATCGAACTGAAAACCCAAAGGTTTGTACTGACTGCGGCCCCTTTGTTCATCGGTGAAGAAAATGAGATCTCACTTCCATGGCCAGACGACTCCAGTCCGATCCCGATGATGTTTCCCAAATCGTGAGGAAACACCGAGGCCTTAATGCCGGCTCCAGCCCCATTAGCAATCCTGGTGTCCGAGGGATTGCCCCCCTGGGCAAAGAGGCCGTGATCTGATGGAAATGCACCCAGTGCGTATAGGCCAACATCTACATCGGCGGTCTCAGCGGCTGCAACCCAGCCGGGTTGCAGCAATACAATCATAAGGGCGAACCACAATTGGAAGAAAACCGGGAGCACCAATGGGAATGGCCACATCGCGAGTCTACCCTACGGCGCATTGGTCAGCAGCGCCGCCGAAAATAAAAGGGCCTCTGGGACTTCCGCCCCAAAGGCCCCTTCGATTGCGGACGTTCGAGAATCAGTTGCCCTTGACGATCGTGCACCATTCGCCAAAGATCCCCAAGATATTCTTGGCGTAATGGTCTACTGACGAGACTTTCGTGATTCCACCATTGGCTTTGGCGGCAACAATACTCGCATCACCCTGGGCCACCCACCCCAAAATCGACGTACCGCAGGCCTTCCCCTCTTTGGTCGCAACGCTTTCATCCGTCGCGATGTTGCCGTACTTCGTCTCGTTGAACGTTGTGCCCTGCATCGGTGAGTAGACGATCTGGCAGGCCGCCAGGCTAAACGCGGCCACTGAGATTCCCGCGAGTGTCAACACGAATTTCAGCTGCTTCATGATTCCTCCTTGTGAGAATTAATAAATGGTGTGATTCACCTACCAAACCTTTCGGTAGGAATCACCGGGCGGGAGTATAGAAGGAGTCACAGTGTCTGTCAATTCGAGATACGAGCATCGAGCGGGCGAAAATCTTTACAATATTGAAGGTTCTGAAAATTCTTGAACTGGCTTAAAAAAAACTTTGCAGGCTGAACAGCACATCATTATCGCGGTCGCGGTGGTTGTATTCGAGGCGGAGCGCGAAATTTTGGCTCAGTGTGTAGCGCTGGCCGACGAACCATCGAAAGTCGTCTGACTTATCCCCCAAGGCATAACGCAGGTAGGTTCCGGATGCCATCAGTTTCCATCGGTCGGTGAGATCGGCCAACATCCCGACCGTTCCACCGCCGCCGATTCGATGCCGCTCTTCATAGGCCTTGCTATAGTTTGCCTCCCCCTCCATAAACGCGAAAAATACCTCCCGCTTTAACCAGTGGCTTTCAGCCGCTACGCCGATTCCCCCGTTCATGACGCCATTGCTGCAGAGTTGACAGCCGTTGTGCTTGATGGTGTTCATGCCGACATTGATCTTCCACGAGGGCGCGCGCGAGACCGAGTCAATCGGTGAAAGGGACAAGACATTGGCAAGAGTCGCCCGTTCAATCCTCGTCTGATCAGCGCGGTTGTAGTGACGCAAGCTGACCGACGCGATCTCAATCTGGGCATCCGGCGTGTAGCCAACCTCCGGGTCGAGCAGATCGTGATAACCGGCCCGCACTGTAACCTCTTCAAACGCGTCGTTGTTCCGCCAACCACTGCCGAGGCTGGCGCGGGAAGTCTTGTGCCCTAGCTCCGGTCGTTGCGCAAAGGGCACCACCTTGAATTCTTCAGATGGAATCCTGAGTTGGCTCCGAGCTCTCAGGACTGCCCGGTTACGCTCTTTCCATTCAGGCGGCGGGGAATCAGTTGTTTCGGTCCGATACCGGAGGTAGTCCGACGCAAGATCGAGCAGAAATGCCTGCTTCGTAAGACCCAATTGGACAAAAGCGGGTGTGGTGAGTTCGCCAAGATCTTGCGTGATTCGATGCGCCAGTTCTCGTTCACTTGCCGGCAACGATTCGCGCTTCCGCCGAATCACGTTGCTGCGGGAGGGCCGATAGGCGATTCCGGAAACCAATCCAGGCTTTGATGCCACGAGCCGAACTGTATCTGCAGGAACGGTCCACAAAAGAAACTCGTCGGTGAGATGTAGGGTGGGATCGGCATAATCGAGAAGCGCCAGGAGATGATAGGAGCAGTTCTCTTTGAAGAAGAAATAGTCGAAAGCGGCATTCCCGAATTCCCACGAGTGCATCAGTAGTCGTCTTACCTGATGCTCTGTGAAGTTGAGGCGATATTCCCAGATATCCCGATTTTCGAAGTCTCGATACTCCTGTACCTTCAAGTAGTAGGGATACGTCGAGAAGTATCCGCTGTACCCGCCGAAAATGCCAAGGACCGGATAGGCTATTCCGGCGTCAGGAGGTACATACGCCGCATAGTTGATCGTATAGGCCAGAATTCTGGTCTGTTCAGTCTGGCCCTTCTGATCGACCCGAAGAAAAGTATGACCGAACATGGATGCGGGATTGTTCAAGTAGGCAGAGGGGAAAATGAGCGTGATCGATTGGGCCTCAAAGTCATTGAACCAGCGGTCAAACCGTTCACATGCCATCCTCGGCAAACGGGAATCGTCGAATTGCAACCGTTCCCGCAACCAATGGTACCGGGCGATAAAGGCGCATTGAGCCGGCTGCTTCGAGCGCCCAACGAGTTCCTCAGAGAAGAATTGCTTCAGCGTCGCGTCGAGTTCTGCCTGTGGGTTAGTCTTGCCATCGGGCGACATGAAAAATCCCGGGTCGTCCTGCTCACTGGTGTGTCCCCCAAGCAGATTCTCTCGGTAATGGAGCAGAAGATGCCACTCCCGTTCCCCGGCAAGCTTGGTCTGCAAACTCTTGTTGATCAGTTCGACAAGATAGGTATTATCGGGAGGCTCACTCGCATCAACCGGCAAGGCTGGAGCGAGAAACAGCATGAACAGCAGTAGGACGATGTACAAGTGGGGAGCCAGAAAGACACAGGGCTTCGACCTCATGATCGAAGCCCTGTGCTGGTGGTTAGCGAGTTGAAACTTGGGCAAGGACTGGATGCGTGGCAATTGCGTCGTTGATCGCTTTGACCATCGCTACCGGTGAGGCTTCACCTGTCTTGACCAAGGAGGTGTACCGCTCCTGAGTCATGGCAAAGAACGCCGCCTGGTGCTCGGCCGGCACACCCATCAAGGTGGCGAGCGATGTGAGATGCTCACCCTGGCCCTGCGCCATTTCCTGAGACAGGTTCTCAAAGTTGAGCTGAGCAAAGATCGTCGTTTTGTGCTCGGACATAATCTTGCCGTCATTGGAGCAGCCTGAGGTCCCCGAGCTGATCCCGAACGTATTGCTACCGAAGGTGCCGTTGGTCGTCGCCATCAACACTTGCGGTGCGATTTCCTTCTGACCCTTGTAATCACTCCAGGCAAGCTTGCCCAGCCCGCATCCAGGGCCGGTGTCTGGATTAGCCGCCATAGCCAGACCTGCCTGCATGCCAAAGAGCACCGCGACCGACAACATGATCACTTTCTTCGACATAAATCCTCCTCCTGTACGATTGTTTGAGAGGATACCCCCTCGTGTGTGTAAGATGCAACGGTTGCATTATAGCCGAAAAAAGAACGTTCTGGTGAGAAAAAATACTAGTCGCTTCTCTACGCTTCTACTAAAGGGTTACCGCGCAATGTATTTCTTCACCTCAAAATTTCAAGGGATCAAGCCCGGCCAGTTTCACCAGAACCGTGACACATGAAAACGATCGAGAACCTTATCCGAAAAATCTAACGGGTCTGCTGAATCGGCTATAAGCTCCTGTAACTGACGTATCGCATGGCCTTGATCAGATTCTGGAACTCTCAACGTTACCAATAGACTCGCGAGATATTCTCCATGCCCAACGGCCAAATCGTGTTGAACCTCTGAATAACCTATCAGCGTGAGATTCCTCACTGTCTTCATTTGTGCAACCTGCTCTCGTTGTTCACGGGAAGCCTTTCTCGGATTCAGCACGACGTGATAGTGATGCTTCAGGAGGAGATTGTGGTCTACATATCCCTCCTTCTTTAGAATCAGGAACGTGTTCGGTGTTCGTTCAATTTTTACATCCATCAGTGGGGTCTCGCCGAGAGGTATTGAACCCATGAGGAAAACCTCTGCACCGGGAGGATCTGAGGTAATCCTCAGTTTCTGGTCCAGTCCCCCTTTGTTAGCCATGGAGACTGCGCTCGTACAACCAGTCAAGACCATTCCGATTACAATCAGGCACAATACGCCTCTCATTCGTCTCATCATTTTTCTCATTCCTTCTGAAGGAACTTCAAAAATACGTGCCTGTATGCGGTTAACAACTTATGGATGGGCTCTCGAATTGTCAACGTCCTCCCATCAACTGTGAGCCTTGCTGAATCCTGCTCTTTATGCTCCCCAGTCTTCCATAACCAACAGCGTAAGTGTGGGGCATTCACTGGAAAGGATTGTGCGGTGACCGGAACGATCTGCTCCAGCTGTTCGATCACAGATCGATCGCCGATGTCCTCAGCGTGGAGAATGTGATCGACGCCTGTAAAATGTCGTCGAAACGCCGGATCGAATCGGCCATGGGTATCGGAAATCACTCCACTCCGAATGGCTCTGCGCTGGTTCATGGGGCAGCGATCGGCTGGGATCCGAGTGACGCCTGCACCTGTTTCCAGTCGAAGGTAAAAGGTTCCGGCGATTTCTTCGGCAAGGCGGCGAGTTCCGCTTTCAATCGATCGGCTCTGGCGGCGCTCATCGGATGCGTTGAGAGCCATTCCATCCGGCCTTGGTCCTTCTCCGAAATCCGTTCGAAAAACGTGATCATGCCGGCGGGGTCGATCTTCGCCCGCTGAAGCAACTGCAATCCCTTCAGATCGGCCTCGGTCTCCTGCTCTCTGCCGAACTTGAGGGTGAGCAGTTCGACACCGAACTGTTTCATCATCCCGACGAGGCCCTGTTGATCGCCGAGCACAATGGCCACCACCGTGAGCAGCCCAAGACTTTTCAGGATCCGTTCAAGCCCATGCCGCTGCAGCACGTGGTTGAGCTCATGGCTCAACACGCCCGCCACTTCTTCGCCACTTTCTGCTTTTTTCATGAGCCCGGTGAACACCACCACATACCCGCCAGGCAACGCGAAGGCATTGACGACGTCGCTCTTCACCACAGCCACTTCGAACCTATAGGGATTATTCGGAATCTGTTCAGTCAAACGTTGCGTCATCTCTCCCAGCGCTGTTACCGCGGGACCGTCTTTCATCACCTCCTGATGGGTAAGGAAATCCCGATAGGCCGATTCCCCCAGCTTTTTCTCCCACTCCACTGGAATCCTGCTCACGGCAAGCTCGACCAACAGATCGGCTCCGGACCAGAGGCCCAGCATCGTGGCCAGGATCACCCCGCCGACCAGGCCCCAGACGAGTCGGTGCCGGTGACGCACCTGACGCACCCGCTCTGCAGCTTGCGCAAACGGAAGACCGAGATGGTCGGGGACCGTTTCCCGAAAAGCACGAATCACGTCAGGGCTCTTCAGATACAGCGTCCGTTCCCCTTGCGCGCTAGCCCATTTCACCACGAGATGGTCATGGTCGAGTCCGCCCGCCGAGACGGTGAGCGTGGAAAACGGCACGGCCTCTCGTGCGCCATTGCCCCCCTCAGATTCGAAGGTGATCGTCAGCCCATCCCCATCAACCTGCACAGAACAAGGCGCACCGTCGGCAGGGAACTCATCACCGAAACAGAGGGCATTGGAAGTCATAACGGGGCAACCGGGGTAATGGGACAACGGGGTAATGCTGCATGTGGCTTGTCACTCATTCGTCCATTCCTTTACCCCTTACCCCCATATCCCGCTATCCCCTTACTCGCTGACAGGGATGAACTGCCTGATCCACGCCCCGAAACTGCCCGGGTTCCGGCTTTGAATGTACACGAGTCCAGGCCCCTGGAACCGGCAGACAAACCCTTCGCCTGAGGTGAAGCTGGCGACCCAGCCAGAGGTGGCTTTTTCGATGTTGTAGGAGGTTGTGGTGGACCAAGCCACCAGGTGGCTATTGTCCACGATGTATTCCTGGTCGGGCTTCAACTCGATCTTGTGAATGGCCCCGAAGCTGTTCAGCACGAGCGTCCCTTTCCCGCTGATTTTCAGAATGAAGAAACCCTCTCCGCCCAGCAATCCACGGCTCAGGCTCTGCATTTTGCTTTCGATGACGATCGTGTCGGCACCCGCGAGGAAGCCGTCTTTCTGCACCATGTACTCGTTCACGCCATCGAGTTCCAAGATGACGATTTCGCCGGGCACCGTCGGAGCCAGCAACGCTTCGCCGGGACCGCGGCTGGCGCGCAGCGTCTGGAAGAAAAACTTCTCTCCCGTCAGGAACTTTCGCGACAGGGCTCCGAGAAGGCCGCCTTCCATCTTGCTTTCAATGTCGATGGTTGGTGAGCACGCCACCATCGCGCCCGACTCAGCCTTGATATGCTCACCCGCTGCCAGATCCACCCGCACCATCGGAAACGCACCTGGATATAAGATTTCGCTCCTCATCTATTTATCTCCTTGAAAATGGCTCTCACTTTTCCTTTTCACTTTCTACTTTTACCTTATCTTTTATCCTGCTACCCATCCGTAGGCCTTGTGGCTCGGCTCAGGCCCTTCTTCCAGATAGCTCATCCTGAGTTGCCCCAATACGTCCTGCGGCAACTCCTTCCGCTTCACCTTGACATCGACGCCAAACACCAGCGCGGCGTTCAGTCCGAAGATTCGTTCCTTTACCTGGCGCGTGAGCGGCTGGTACCGATGCCGCTCGATCAGCTGATCCGGAATCTGGAACCGCCGAAAGGCTTCGATCTGCCATTGCGGCGTACCATACCAGATGGAGTCCGTCCCCCAGAGCACGTGATCGACGCCGAACGCGTCGATGATCTGCCCAAGCAAATGCGCGCAGACTGCCGGATGGGTCGTGACGAGCTGGGCAAAGGTCGAGCCGAGCTCCATATAGATATTTTTGATTCCGGGCTGGGCCTGCTTCATGCGGCAAAACTCGGTGGTCCAGGGAATTTCGCCCGTCTTCGCAAACATCTTATCCACTGTCGAGGTAGTTTTGAGCCCCGAGTGATAGACCAGGAAGTCGATGTCGGGGAAATCCTTGGCGGCCTTGATCAAATCCTTGGGATGGTTGTAATCCGGCACTGGTCCCAGCGGCAGGCCCTTGTGAACACAGACGCGCTTAATGTTGAGCTTCCTGGCTTGCTCGAGCATCGGATAGGCGATCGTCTCATCGTCCATCCACCAGCCACGATCGAATCCCTTCGGACAAGAGCCGGTGTAACACTTCCACGCATCGACCTTGAGCGTCTCCGCCTGCATCGCCATGAAGTCCAAATCGGCGGCCCCCAGTTGGGGCGTAGCCAATCCATGCGCAAGCATTCGTTGGGACTGCGCAAGGCGATTGATTTCGTCGCGGATGTGCGCCATCTCGTTCGGCGGCACAACCGCTTCTTGCGGATAGGGTCCCGGCGGCGTGCTGATGAGGCCGATGGTGGTCTCGCTGTCGAGGAATACTTCTTTCACAAAATTCTTCCACGAAAGGTCGTCAATGGTGCCTCGATCGCCTGTAAGCTTCGGGTTGAGTCCTGCTTCCCTTATCCATCGTCTGAGCGACAGCAGCGCCTGCTTCGAGACGGCACCCTTTCGGTTGTCTTCGGCATCGGTCGGGTCGTAGTGCGCAGCGACGTAATGCGTCTGCACATCGAAGATAAAATAGGACGCACCCTGCTGCTCGGCAAAGGCTTCCGTCTCAAAGAGTTCGACCTCGCCAATGTTGAAGAACCGTCCGAAGACGGAATTCATGGCCAGCAACGCGGCCGCCATCCCGCCTGTCGTTTTGAGAAAGTCTCTGCGGGTGAGGCCTCGTCGAGCGGCGGTCCGTTCCACGAGCGCGATGGCAATCTGTTCGACGCGGGCTTGGTCCTTTGTCTGGCTGAAGGGAGCAAATTCTTCGTTCGACACGATCTGTGTCGGAATGGCGGATCGAAGGATAATTCCTTGTCTAGCCGAGGGAAGGTGAGGAAATGGTTTTGGTGAAGGCGCCATCGTGCTTATCCGTCAGAACGGTGTGCGGTGATTCTGTGGAATACCACAGGCAGTGTCAAGCAACCAGAACAGGCGATGGAATCAGAAATCTTTGACCGCGGAGGGATGCGGCTGGTTACTTGGACCGGCGGGTGGACACGGAGCGGCTGCTCTCGAGCACGACCGATTGAGTCCTGGGAATTGTTGCAACGACATCGCTCAGAGGATCACCTTCTTGATCTTTGCCGTCTTGCCCGACACTATACATCACACCCCGCTGCTGATTGACCAGCATAGGAAGACCGGTAAAGGGATCGTAGTGGGTCTGTCCTGCCTTTGCGAGGCGTGTGAGCAGATTCTCCTCTTGTGGCCCTCGTCTGATCCAGACTTGCAGGCTCGCCAAACGAAGCCGAGCATCGGTCTCCACCATACGCCCAACATAGAGATCCCATGAAGGGAGTGGCTCGATTCCGATGATGTGCTCGATCGGATTCGCCACGTAGTCCACCGGGCTGACAGCGGGAGTCCGAATGAAACTGGATGGTTTCGGCAAGTTGGTGTAGCGCCCTTCCGCCACTGCCTTGCTCGCCGCCTCGTAATAGTCTGCATAAGCATTGGATCGCCGCTGCACGGGAAGGGGCATCGCCGCCGCCAGGGCAACGTGAAGAGGACGGTCGCCAGCCTTGTCGTTCTTCAGGCTAGTCGTCACGGCCTTCGTCGCCCACGCGAGATGGCTCTGCATCGGCCATCGGAGCGACAGCTCGACCTGATCGAAGGGACGAACAATCTTGCCAAGTCGAGCGATCGCTGACCCATCGAGGTCCTGACGGGTCAAGAGCCCGGATGCGATTGCGGCATCGTCCTGGACTGCCGTCGCTGCCAGCATCTTCACCATCAGCGTCTTCGACTGTCCCAGTGCAACACGCCAGGATCCCATATCGGTCTCAAGTCGTCCGAGACCAGTACTGAGATCCTGCTCAAACCCTTCGGCAAGGTACAACCGATGGGCCAGCAGAATATGGGCACAGTTCGGGCTCAGGATTTGTCCGTATCCCACGTCTTCAAACGGCATCGAAAGCCATTGTTGGTAGCGCCTGAGGGCAAGCGATTCTTGAGCCGCCCATGATCGTATAGCTGCCGCCTGCGACTTCAACTGCGCCGCCGGGTCGGCACTGGTAAACCATCCGTTGACCACGTTGGCGGAGGCCCCTGTCGTCGTCATCCATTTCCCCTCGTCACCGAGCATGCAGGCGCTCGCAGCTTGGAGATCGCTCCCTTCCACCTTGCGCTCGAAACCAGCTTGGAGCGGATCCTGCTCCGCAGAAACATCGAAGCCGAGCAGCAAGAAATACCCGTTTTTTCTTGAATCGATGAATGACTGTGGAGGACTCGTTGTCAGGCTGTGATAAACCGACGACGGGGGAGCTTCCATCACGATCCAGGCCAGTCCAACCGACCCGATGACGACCCCCACCAGCGCAACACAGAAGAGTGCCAACCCCACACACAACAAGACAATTGATCGGGTCGTCGAAAAACAGGACCCGATAAACGACGAGATGCCACTGCGGGCCTGAGCCGCTCGCGCGGCAAACCGAGGGCGCGGTCGTCGCGACGTCACACGTTCCTGCGTGCGAACCGGGCTTTTCTCTCCTGTTGAATCAAAAAGAACATCAACAGCCGACGCAGCGACCGAGCGCACAGGTTCTGGCGTCGAGTGAATGGATTCGGTGGCGGAATCCTCCCACGTTGCGGGAGACGAGGGGGGAATATTCACAAAGGCAATTGATTCACTCGCCCGAACCCAGTCCGGTCTCGTATCTTCCTCAAGAACAACCTGTTCCACGACGGGGGCCACCGCTTCAACGACAGGGGCTACCGTCTCCGAGGGAGCCGAACCCCATCCACCACTACGCGACAGCTCAGCGACCGATTCAGGAGATTCCTCCACCTGCGGTAACGGAGCCGGCGGAACGACTGGAACCTCCCCCTTGTCCTTGTCCAAATTTCGCGTCTTCTCAGACGGACGCTGTAGCTGAACCTCGGCTTCGCCAGTGCTCCAATGCGACAGTGTATCCATCGAGGTAGGAGATGCCGATGGCGCAGCACTTGGCGCTGCGGGGAGCGGAGGAACCGTGGCGGCCTTCAACAGGGTAAAGGGTTTTTCTTGGTGCTCTGTGGAAACCGGTTCAGGTGCAGGCGGTGCTTCCGAGAGCACCGCTGAACGTGAAGGTTCCGGAGCGGAGGCTTCCGGAGACGGCGCCACAGGCTGCAACTCCATAACAGACGGGAACAAAATGGGTTCAGATTCACGAGCGGGTTCGACCGGCTCTGACAGAAGCGGCACTGGAAGCTCTACCTTGAAGGAACTTGAGGCGTCGCCCGAAAGAGTCGCTGGCTCCTCTGGCCGCGAGGGTTCTTCTTGAAAAAGAACCGCAGCTGGCTGTGTCAGATCGAACTCTCTGGTCGCATCTGCTTCTACGATCGATGCGGTCTCTCCACTCAAGGTCGAAAGAGGAGCCGCCGGCAACGGCTCGGGATCACTGAATGAGACGGGCGGTTCTGGAGTTGATGGAATGGTTGGAGAAGAGATCTCTGCTTCTGGCACTGGTTCTGGTTGAACTGATTCCAATTCCCTCGCATCCTGTACAATCGCACCCGGCTTGGAAGATGCGGCAGGCACACTCGACGACGAAGTTCCTAGGCCAAACTTCCATGCGCCGTCGAAAACGGTGTTCCATGAAAATGGAACCGTAGACGAGGAATCAACGGCGGACGTGGTCGGGGCTTCAGGCTCTGGAAGTACCGCGGGAATCGTTGACGGCTCCGCCGTAAAGATCGACTCACTAGGCTCCGTCAGATCTGGACCAGGAGCTGGACTCGACAACTGATCTGATACAAATTCAGGCTGACTGGTAGTGGACTGGGCAAGAACCGATTCACTGCCCAATAGTGGTGCTCCCTTCGATTGAGTGAACGGAGCCGTCGACGGGGCCGCTTCCTCAATCTTGATGGTGGAGTTCTCTAACTGTTCCCAGGGCATGGGAGAAGATAAACCCAGCGGGCCGACGGAAGAGGTGATGACACTCCCGACCTCCGCTGTGCGCTCCTCTGAGGAGCGAGGGGTAAGTCCTTCATCCACAAAGGGCGAACATTCGACAATCGGATTCCCCATCCCATCATCACGATGTCCACTCGACGGAAACGGCGACTCGGCCACTATCGATGGCAACAAATCCTGATCGAGAGGATGGGCCTTCTGGATTGGCCCGGTAGATTCATCCGGCGAAACCTCCAGTTCCTGTGGAGCCAAACCGACCGGTGCCGGGTCTATCAGAACGTCCGGAACATCGAGCGATTCGATGACGGGATTTGACGAAGTGGGCGGCGAAGCCTCGGGACTCGGGGAAGCCCCTTCAAACTGTTCCCACGGCATCACTTCAGAAGCCTTGGATTCTTCAATGGCGGAAAGGATTTTGTCCTGGGGCTGCGAGGCATCAACTTCCAATGAAGTCCCTGCGGCAGGAGCCACGGGAGGAGGTCCGAGAAACTCACCGGTTTGTATGTCGAAGAGAGAGGCAAACTGAAAGGCCACAGAGCTGACCGGTGCAAGCTCTCTCACCTTCGCATAGAGCTCAGAAGGTTTCTTAGGATTTTCAGAGTCTGGACCTTCGATGAGAATGTCAATTGCCTTACCCAATTCTGTCACCGCAGCCACCGTATCCCCCTTTTCCTCGTACACATGGGCCAAGAGTTCGAGGAATGGGACGCAACGAGGCCCGGCAGCCAAGTATTCGCGCAACAAGGATTCGGCCAACCAGAAGTCTTGTCGCCCGATCGCTTCATTGGCGAGGGACTCAAATGCTTGCCGAGCCGTGGCAAGACTGCCTAGTCGTAGATGTAGCGTGGCAAAGAGCCGGCGAGCTTCCGTGTTGTGAGGATCAAGTGAGAGCAACTCTTTCAACGCAGCGGACGACCGGTCGTACTTGCCGGTGTTCATGTGGGTGATGGCTTCCTCGAGAAGCGCGCTTTTCTTGCTGTAGCCGACAACGCCCCGTTTATACACACGGGAGGGAGTCTTTTTGTCAGCTTTTTGAGGGGGTTTCTTGTCGGTCCGCACGTTATAACCTTAGCAGATCATCGAAGGATGCGAAGTTGTTCCCCTGGCCACGTTGCACCAGATTTCGCTTCCGTTCTGTTTCTCACGATCTTGAGGAGAGGCAAACTGGACGGAGAAATGCAATCCTAGTGCCATTATGGTCTTCACCGTATATTTAAATATCCTTGGTTATTCAGGTGTTAGGAAAGCTTCTCCTTCTCCTTTCTCTCGATCATTTTTCAAAAATGAACAAGCCCGTCAAGAATCGCCGTCGAGAGAGCCTTCTCTTGGAACGACTACGGGGAGACTCTAATCAAATGGCCTGGTCCTTTCTGCGGGAGCCCACGGAGCACGAACCAGGGGTCTGTAGGCAAGGAAGTGTCCCTGGGCAGGATGCGAGTAACCAAACAACAGGCCCAGCCGTCTGATCGCGGGAATCTGGTGCGAATCGGTGGTGGCAGTAGCAGCTCTCATGCAGCAGCCACGCTAGTCTGGTTGTGTCAATGACGAGCCTTATGGTACCGTTCTCTACTCCTAATCTTCATGCTCGACGTGGTCCGAGGGATAATCGGTCCCACCGCATACATTGTTTGGGAATCATGGATTTTTTCTCTTTCGGACCATTGAGGTGGATCAGGCAGGCCTTTCTTGTCTGTCTACTGGCAGTGCTGAGTGGATTCCTGCTTCCCCTCACCCCGCGGGCTGAATCTGGAGGCAGCTCCTCCGGACGCATCTCCCTCGACTTCAATGATGTTGAACTCTCTGTTTTTGTTCGTTTCATCAGCGAGTTGACCGGTAAGAACTTTGTCTTGGACGATGTCGTCAAGAAGGCCGGGGGGAAAATCAGCGTGTATTCCCCTACCAAAGTCACGCGCGACCAGGCGTACAGCATGTTCGTGGCGGCGCTCGAAGTCAGTCGCCTCGGAATCATCTCGAAGGGTAATGTTCATCAAATCGTGGCGATGGGGGACCTTCCTCCGGAACGAGGGGCATTCGTCTACAAACTCAAACACGCCAACGCGACCGACCTTGCCGCCATCCTGACCAATCTCGTCGCCCGATCTCAGACCGTGGCACAAACGGCGCCAGGCGCACGTCCACCGTTCAGGCCCTTGAGCGAATTCGAAGCCCCCGTCCAGGTCTTTGCGGACAAGGCCACGAACTCGATCATCATTAGTTCGACCAAACACGCCTACACCAAGTTGCAGTCGGTAATTCGAGACCTGGATACGCGCCGGAAGCAGGTCTTTGTCGAGGCCGTCATCTTGGAGGTACAGGTCGATCGGCTCAGACAGATCGGAAGCGACCCGGTTCAGGTGATCGGTTCTGGCAGGAGCGGTTCACTGCAAGGCATTGCAGGACTTAATAGCGCACCAGAAAATTTGGCAATCATCGCGCAGGCCATTAGTGGGGCTGCTGCTGGCGCTGCAACCGGAGGAGCGGTGTCCGTCCTCAACTCGGTCAACGTGCGCGCATTCCTACAACTGTTGCTGAGCCTCACGGATACGAATGTCCTGTCGACCCCCCAAGTGCTCGCCGCCGATAACCAAAAGGCCAAAATCGTCGTAGGCGAAAATCGTCCTTTCCCAACCGGCCAGGCCCAGGGAATCACGGGTGGTACCCTGGTCACGATCGAACGAAAGGATGTCGGCGTCACACTGGAAATCACGCCACAAGTATTAGAGGACGACCTGATCCGATTAGAAATCAAGCAAGAGATTACCGCAATCGCTGAGAATGTCGCACAAACGATCGGGACAGGAACCTCCTCGGTCCCCGTAGGCCCCACCACGACCAAACGGTCGATGGAGACGACCACTATCGCAAGAGATCAACAGACGATCGTCATCGGCGGGCTCGTGCGGGATAACATCACCATCAGCGAGCGAAAAGTTCCGCTCTTGGGCGATATCCCGTTCTTGGGTTGGCTGTTTAAATTCCAAAGCAGACAGGTCGAGAAGCTTAACCTGCTCGTGTTCCTGACCCCAACCTTAATCAGGGATGAGGTAGACGTGGTGGAGCTGAATGCCCGTAAATCTGCGGAATTGGGGACACTGCAGCGTGAAAATCGGATTGAAGAACCCACGAGGCTCAAGCAAGATGTCTTGGAAAAACTCGAACGACAGAATGGAACTCCCCGCCCCCTTCTGGATACAGTGGATCCATCTGCTCCGCTCCAGCTACCAGTGCAACCTGAGTAACCTCTGATCAATAGCGCAACAATCGCTGCTTTGGCTCGCGCCTCCCACAAGTCCATACGCCACACTCTCTCTCCGACGGCCAAATTCGTTACGGTATCCTGAACGCACCGTTCGTCAACACATCAACCTAACAACTGTAAAGATTGGTCGGCCAAGGGTATGGCGTGAGTGCGCGAACGATTTCACAACTTTTCTGCTGAGTCAGCCAGAGTTGCCCTGCCGTGAATTGGTTTCTGGGTGAATCTGAGATGCGCGGGTTAGGAAACCATTCTCACGACACTATTCCAACCACGGTTTCTGATCTTTGATCTTTCCCCGGTTTAGTGGACACTGCTGGTGGAATGAGGTGGAGTTGAGCACAAATTGAAAAAGGACCCCTCACAGCAGAAGCCGCGGGGTCGTGAAGCAACAGACGTCACACCGGCTTGATCGAGGCATAGAACCGATAGGCATTGCCGCCTTGCTCCTTCGCCTGTGCCATCGCCGCTTCAGCGCATTTCAAGAGACCATCAGTCTCTTGATGGTCCAGCGGATAGAGGCTGATGCCCAGACTTGCTGTCAGAGCGACTTCCTGCCCACCCAAATCGAAAGGCGTTCCGAAGGCGGCGATGATGCGCTTGGCGACGATCTCCACGTCCGCCTGACACGTGATGCCTTCAAGCAGAACCGTGAATTCAACGCCACCTAACCGGGCAACCGTATCAACTTCGCGCATACATTTCTGTAAGCGGTCGGCTGTGGCTTTGAGGAGCGCATCTCCTTGATCTCGCCCTAACTCCGTGTTGATTTCTTTGAACCGATCGAGGCTGAGAAGGATGATGCCGACCTCTTGCTTCTTGCGTTTAGCCCGAGAGATGGCCTGGGTCGCGCGGTCATGGAAGAGGGTCCGGTTGGCCAAAGCCGTTAAGGGGTCATACTGTGCCATATACGACAAGTGCTGTTCGGCCCGCTTACGCCCGACGGCGTGGCGGATGGCGCGCGTCAGTTGGTCCCCAGTCCACTGACTCTTCACAAGGACTTCCTGTACTCCGGACTGGATCATCACATGTTCTACCGATTCATCGCTCTTGTCACTCAACATGACGATGGGCAATCGAGCCAGCGCAGCCTGGACCAGATTCAGCGCATCCATCCCATGTGTATCGACGAGAGTGGAATTCATCATGATGACATCAAAGGACTCACGGCTCAGACAACGCAACGCTGTGCTTAATCGCTCGACGTGCGTCGCGTGGATCTGGTCAGCCCCTTGTTGGGCCAGCATGACCAGAACCTGCTTTGCATCAATCAGGTTATTTTCCACGAGGAGAACTTTTAGCATAACATTCCACGTCTGAAGGTGAGTCGGAACCGACCCAGGAGGATTGGTGAGTCTGGTCCGCCTGCCTTGGACCAAAAGACTTAGCAGAGTGATAAACGTTTCTTAACGAGTTTGCAACCGATTATCCTTCCGAGTCGATCAGTCCAACAACAACCCTGTTTGAGCCTGTTCTCTAAACTGGTCTTAATAATATTGGCTTAGAAGTGTATGTTTACATCCAGGACAAACCCCATGAGTAATGTGAGGGAGACGTGGTTGATCAAAAAGATGCAGTCGAATAATCGCTTCTTCCACCTCCACCCATTCCGACGTCTGCACTTTCTTGCACCACCCACACATGACGATAAACCTATCATCGCGCTGAGTGGCAGGATTGAGCAACGCCACTTCATCACGCGGTTCTTCCCGCAAGATGGTGCAAACAAATTCCACCGCGTGATCAGGAAGTGGCTGCATCACCATATGCAGGTATCGTCGTATTCCCGGAGAGTCACAACGAAAGGGAATGGTCAGGAGTCACGCTCCCGTCGAAGGCGTCGTAACAGAGCCTGATAAATGCCTCTTCTTCTGCGCTCTAGCCCGGCTGGCGATCGGAGCCACCGTGCCCCACAGACCGTACGGTCGACCCTACCGCGCGCACCTTTTCGGACAGCCGGTTTTGACTCGTCCACCGCCCAGAGCGCACAAGTGATTGAATTCCGTGGTGCGACACGGGATTTCCCGCGGGGTCTTATTTTTGCTCCGATGTAGCATTAATCGGCTCTTGAGACTGCACAAACGGGAGGATCCCACATGGAACCACAGATGTCGGCACGCGAGCGGTATGAGCGCGGGCAGATGCTGAAGCAAATGAAAATGCACGACCGGGCGCTCGACGACTTCCGACACGCGGCCCGTGACCCGCAGTATGCCGGGAAAGCCCACGCGCAGCTAGCGTTGTGCTTCCGAGCCATGGGCCGCCATGAAGATGCCGCCGCGGCCTTTCGCCAAGCCCTCTCGGCCCCCACGCTCTCATCCGAAGAAACGGTTCACCTTCTCTACCAGTTGGGACAGACCTTGGAATCGCTTGGCCGCTATGCGGAAGCGCTGGAGGCCTATGGCTGGGTCCGGCAAGCGGACGCCGGGTTCCAGGACGTGGCGCAGCGGATTAAGCATCTGCTCGCAGGGGGACGCAACCCGCTCCCTAGGCGTCGACCGGCCTCCGGGTCCGTGGTCGGAGACATGCTCAGACTTGGGGGGCAACTCACGCCTCAGGTGCTGAGTCTGCTGGGACAGGCCTGGACATCATTCGGCCAGTATGCGGACAAGCTGGGGCACCATCGAGGGGACCAAAAACAGAGTCCCAGTTTCCGAGACCTGGATCACCCGAGTGGAGCGCGAAAGCTCACGCCGACGCGATGCAGCCCACCGGCATCCAGAGATCGGAACAGAGACACACGTCAACATGTTCGCGTCGCAGTCCGATTGCAGAGCCACTTTTCATCAAAGGGTCGGAGGGTGACAGGTGATGGAGAGCTGCGAGACCTCTCCCCTGGGGGCTGTCGCGTCACGAGTCTAGTGGCCGTCCCCGTGGGAGCAGAGTTGGAGTGTTGTATCTTCTCGCAGGATGCAGGCAACCCCTTCACCATCGAAGGCGCAACGGTACGCTGGAGCCGTCCTCAGGAATTCGGCCTGGCTTTCACCAAGATACGCCCGGGCGTGCAGCGGCAGATCACACAGCTGTGTCGAACACGGACACCGCTAGGGGTAGACGTTTAGGACCGTGCGCAGCGTTCGACCTAGAGATAGTCTCTGGTTGCTACGTCATGGGAAGCCACAGCCGGTCAGCCCGTGACCGCGGATCGGCTCCAGACTTCTTCTGAACTCGCCGTGCAACTGCAACACCAGTTCCAGGACTGTCAGCTTCTCGTGGCCGTTGTGCTCGACACCTCGCATGGTCAGTGCGTCGTCCACTTCGCCACTCCCACGGCGGCAACGGAAGTCAGTTGAATCGTGGAGAATAACTCTCCTTGCCCACCCCACCACTCCCCCTGAGTCCATGTTTCATATATTATTCTTGACCTCAATTCACAGCTGACAAGACTCCCAGTACCTTTTACATATCCTGTCTATGGTGATGCGTGGTCTGGCTTTCTGTTGTATAGAAGGCTTTTCACAAAGGGTTCTCCTTCGGCTTCCAGGGACAATGGCACTTCTTCTTGGAGCCTTCGTTGGCCGTATGAAATTTCGATGGAGTGGTGCGGCAAATCCGGATGGAGGCAGACAAAGCCGTGTTGATCCATGATGAAGATAGAGCCTGGATATCTAGGGTTATTCCGGGCCTCAGCTGTCCAGTCAAATCTCATGCAGTCCAGTGCTAGAGTCCTGTCGGGAGAAATATTGAATGAGATTCTCCGGAAACAGCTCGTGTCTGGCTGATTTGAATACTCTACGCCAAGTTTGTAAAGACGCTCCGCGCTGCTTCCTTCTGGTCCTGGTCCGGCACCGAGGCTCACTGTCGCAAGAGGCTGACGCGGTCCCGACTGTGGTGTGGACTTTTTGAAAAACTGGACAAGTACGTCGGAGAATATGATAGGCGCGCTGGGAACCACGAACCAGTTGTCTCCCTGTGGAGGCAAGATGGAGAACCCCTCAAACTCCAGGCGCTCGGTCGGATCGGTCACGGGAATGAGCTGTGGTCCTCCGGCACAGCCCACCATACCTAACCCCACACCGAGCACGATGATCCAGACTCGAACGTTTCACATGGTGCTCCTCCTCACGATGAGGCTCGGACATTTCGTGAACGGCCAAACGGCCAGCAAAGACTTCCGGTCTCTTTCTCTATACTCAAAGGGTCCATTCGAGTGAGGGACCGTACTGCCCAACTTAATTTCTAGACAGTTTGTTGAACATTGGAAACCATCCGTTCTGCAGAGAACTCAGCCTGCTTCGAGTCGCCAGCCGGCACAAGAAAAATTCCACACCGTGCCCTGGCCCTGGAATGGACCAGCGTGGTAGGTGACGGCGCAGTGCATGGGGAAGCGACGGTAGGGACGAATCGAGAAGGGCATGGGGGCCTCGCAGGGAGGCGTATTGTAGGAGGGGAACGATCAAACCGCAACGCTGGGTGCTCGATGAGGACTCCGACATTGGTACAGCCTGACATCGTGCGCGAAGCCTCACCGTGTTGCTCGCCGTGTATCACCGTTGCGTTTCCCTGCCTCTGCACGTATAAATTTGAATTAGCATAGCACCACAGGCCACACCAGCCCCTTGTTAAGGAGAACAACTCAATATGGAGACAGTATGAATCTCATGTCGCGTTCCCTCCTCATTGTTCTTCTTGGCGTCATCGTGAGCGGGTGTGGAACGTCCGTAATCAGTTCAACCCCCCGACAAGTGATCGTGGAATCGCAAATGATGGACGCACAAGAAGCGCAACGACTGGCGGATAGTGAGTGCGCAAAGAGCTCACGCTACGCCAAGATGACGCTCGAAGCCGAGTATTGGGAATGGAAATATACATTCGAGTGCGTGGAATCGCAGTTTCGTCCCGATCATAATCGCGGGCGGCAACGGGTGAGCTGATCCCTCAGTCGGCTAGCATTCCTGGCGCTGGTTCCTTCACACGAGCGTTGCCAACATATCAGCCTCCTTGTTAGTGCGTCGTCCCCTTCGGCACCCGGCCTCGAATCTTATAGGCTGTTGGGAAGGCATAAACAGGACGGCCTGCGGTCGGGTATACCGAGCGCAGGCCATGGAGATTGAGCTCGAGAAGGTAGATGGATGCCTACTTCCCCATGCCTTCCTTCATCTTGCCCTTCATCTCACCCGTCTCGCCCATCTTGTCACCCTTCATCGCATCCTTCATTTTCCCCATATCTTCGACAAATGAAAGTGAGCTGAAACCTACCAGGCCCATAACCGCAATGAGTGACAGCATGATCTTTTTCATCGAAGACCTCCTAGGTAATTATGAGAGATAAATAACCTGATCCAGCCTGCGCCCTCCAAATATCTAAGTCCACACAGCATCTGATGAACCAACCTGGATCTACTTGCCACGGCCATCGCGTTTAGTCGTACGCGACATTCACAAAGACCTTAATCGCACAGCGATCCGTCGTGAGCGTTTGCATCATTTCCTGATAATTCTCTAGCCCTCCCAGCACCGTATCTCCTGGCGCATACTTGCGATACCACCAGCCTGATTCTTTGCTCGGAGGTCTCCCGCTATCTCCCATCACGATCATGTTGAACAGATTTCATTCAGTGTCCTGCCTTCCGTCTGATGAAGCTCCTTGTCCACATTGTAAATGGGGCACAACATGTACATTGACAGACCTCTTCCTAGGCTCACGGCTGTATGGTTTCTATATCCTTCGTATTGATTCCCATTCACACATCCTGCGCCTCACGATCCTTCCCATATACAATTCAAGCACATGCGAATCTTCATAAGCGGTGTCCTCCTGGCATGAGAGTTGCTGCTCTACTCGCGCCTCAGAGGAGGCACACTTCAAGACTGACCCGTGTTGAAGGAAACGCAAGATATCCAATTGGTTGGATAAGTTTACGTTTTGGTAATAGACTATTCATCTGTACGTCACAGCTGAACGGTACGCTATCTCTAGTAGGGTGCGGTTAGGACAACCCCCGGAAGCTGGGTGGTCAACCGGTGGAAGAACCTCTTAGAAAGGAGACGATCCGTCTATGTCTGAAACTGAGTACGGTCACAGCCTTGATGGAAGGATCCACATCACGATCCCCGAAATCAAAGGCTCCCATGCCATGGCCGGAGAAATGGAGAGTCTGTTGGCCACGTTGGAAGGTGTGGCCCACGTGAACGCAAACCCACTGACTGGGTCTGTCCTGGTTCTCTTTGATACGCAGGTCATGAGCCACTATCACGTCTTTGCCGTGATCAACGACCTCACGTGTTTACACGGGTGGGCCTCCGATGCTCCTCACTCGCACCACGCAGCCAGTACGTAGCACGTTCAAGAAACACTCTATGTGCGCGAAGTCGTTCCGTGAGCCGACAACAACAGTCGGAGAAAGATGAGACATAGTGATGAGTATCACGTTTGAAACACAGACAGAGACCGTTCAGATTTCCGATCTCAGAAGCAAGGCGGAACAAGGCGACGCAGAGGCGCAGTACAATCTCGGGATGCTGTATTACGAAGGACACGGCGTCAGGCAAGATTACGCGACAGCACGACACTGGTGGGAGCGAGCCGCCTCCCAGGGCAACGCATGGGCACAGCACCGCCTCGGGGTGCTGTATCAGAAAGGACGGGGCGTGCCACAGGACGATGCGACGGCGCGGGAATGGTTCGAGAAGGCCGCAGCTCAGGGCGGGGTAAAGATCGGCGTAGGATGTCAGTCTTGAGGATGGTCAAAAGAATCGAACCAACCTAGGACTACTTACCTCGACACGCCTTCATGGACGCTCGACCAAGTTTCCTCCACTCCCACGGCGGCACCGGCGCAGGATCGACCCACAGACCTTTCTTGGCCTCTCGTGCTTCCGCCTCCAACCCTTCCAACACCGTATCACCTGGCGCAGACTTCCGGTACCACCAGCACCAGCCCTGCTTGACAAGTTCCTGATTGACGTTGGTGCCATCGGGCATAAGCACATCGGCAAAGGTTCGCGTGTACTTGTCCGTGCCGTAGATTTGGAGCGAGACTTCTTTGCCGAAGACGAAAGTGGAGATTAGGCCAGCCGCAACTGCGCCAATGAAGCGACTGCATTTCCCCCGCTGATGTCAGGAATGATGCTCAGCTCGAGCACCGTGACCGCCGGGAGCTCGATGTGGTGATCCTCGGTCTCGCTGGTGGTGCCTTGAGGGCTGAAGTTCCATTGCTGCCGCACGATTTCACGAAACGACCGCCCGCCGTCCGCCGACCAACGCAAGACGTACTCTTGCGTGCGTGCGATGCCTAGCTCCAAGAAGCTTAGCCAGATTCACTGTAGCCGTTGCGGTTGGGTGAAGAGAAGGCGGATCGTCTGCTTTCCTGGCTCTGCGGCACGCCATCCATCTGCCTGTCCTGGTAGCAGCGCGGACTCAATTGGATGAGCAGCGTCCTCGGAAGTCATTTCTACCTCTGCAAGTCTCTCCACGTTCAGCCAATCCCCGTCAAGAGAGGCGACGTCTTTCTGAGCCTGGGCGATAATTCGCTTGTGCATGGGTGTCCCTCCTGATGAACTTCTTCATTGCCTCATGGATACATCTGTCGGAGGCTCCCCTTGGCACGAAGCAGGGGAACCAAATACATCTGTTGATACGAGTCTATCTCATGTTTGGAGCGTATGCACCTCCTGAGTGACGAAAGGGCAGCATCGTATGAAAGGAGGCAGGGTGCTTAATGGTGGAGGGTGAACCGCAGCCATGCAAATTGGAAAGCCTGCTCACATCAACAATCTTCTCATTCGGGCATAGCTTCGGTGACCCGATCCCACTCTCCGCACCGGCTGGCACGACACGTCAGCCGCGCCTCGATTCATCGGGCTCGCCGTCTTCCGAGGTCTTACTGACCCGACCGCTAAATAGTGCGTATTGTTTGCCCCCTCTCTATCCAGAAGAGCACTCGGGTGAGGGGAAATCCCACCAAAACAACCCTCATTCTGTCCTTTTCAGGAAAGAGCAGGAACCCATTGATGCTGCGGTACGCACTATTTAGCGTTCTCCTCAGTAAGACAAAACAAAGGCCCGGCACCTTTGGAGCCGAGCCTTTTGCTTCTTCCTATCGCGAGGCTGTCCCCCCTTAGGCTGAAGCTCTTCCATTAGCCAACTTTCTATGATTTACCCCGGCCACTCGTCGCGTTCCTCCATGCCTGCTGGCGATCACCCCGGTGTCTGCTGCGGCGGCGGAGGCGTTGGAATCGGCAGGGGCCCCAGCATCCACACCATCGGAGACCCCGTTCAAAGTAGGGGCGAAGTAGGAGGCGGGAAAAGTTCGGAAAGTGTATAAAAGAGAACAGCGCGAGGGGGCTGAGCGGGCGTATCCTCTGATACGCCACCCTAGGCGCGGAACCATACCCTCCGCGCCCGACACCGGGACCGTGATTCTGTGGTCCCGGTGTCGACCTCACAGCGCCTCTACAAGGGTCCATCGACACCGCCCCTACCATGCGATCTCAATCGACGCGTCCTGTTCGTGCCATCGTTTAACCCCCCTTGTGCTATTCCACCAACTCCGCCACCGTCACCTTCCGCCTACTTCTTCCGCCACTCCCACGGCGGCACGGGCTGCGGATTAGCCCACCCCATCCCGTCGACCTCATCTTTTGGTGCTAGTACAGTCCCATGCCCCTCGTCGGCTAACCGTCTTGTATTCCTTGCTGCGCACCTTCCCCTTTAACTTTTCCTGAAATGAGCAATTGTGATCAGACTACCGTCTGTCTTCTCGGTATGCTGACGTTTAGACTCGAATCTGTCGAAGGCAAGAAGGAGACAACATCGTGACCTGCGGAGTGGCTCGGTTGCCCCAAAACAGCTTCCGTGTAAAGCTGGTCTTCTGTTGTGAATGTGGTTCAGGGGATCTGGAGGTGTACTACACCTCGAAAGCCCTGGGGCCGCATCTGTGCCCAACGTGCGTTCAGTCCAAGATTGAGTGCGGCGTGGCGGAAAGCATGCCGCGATCGCCGATGACGGAGCAGCCTGTCAACTGAGGCGGCGGCATGGATGGGCGTATTCCCTGACAGGGGCAGGAGTGCAGCGTCTCACACCTTGTCACGAAAGAAGGACACCATGAGATACATTCCGATTCGATCTGTAGGATGGGCAAGGCCTATACCAAGGACCATGAGAAGGCTCGACGGGCAACTTGCAGAAGTCCGCAGCAGACAGTCGAGATAACGTCGCACGCCGCATGACTACTGCCCAGCTCGTCGAGGAACAAAAGCTGGCGCGGGAGTGGAAGCCAAACCTATGAGCTACCCACGCCCCACACGCGACAGCATGTCCATTGAAGGAACCACGATGTCCAACATGTGGGAGATCGCCGCGATGGTGGAAGTACTCGAAGAAAAAGGCCGCTGCACGAAGCAAGACCTCTTCGACATCATCACCGAATTCCGCCGTAAAAATCTTCGCGTGCGGCTACCACGAAGAAGGCACGAGCTCGACCCTGTTGAACGGTGGCCATTGGGCAACGAGGCCGGTCTCACGTCGATCCAAGCCGGGCGCGGCCCACCGTACCGCTCTAATTCCCGCGTTGTCCGAGACAGTTCATTCACACCACTTATTAATAATTGGAGGGTTGATACGCCATGAAGATGTACAGAATCGTTACACTCGCAGTGGTTGGGCTCTTCTTGTCCGTGTCATTCATTGCCTCCCCCGTTGTGGCCGCCGAGAAGGATGGCGTCATGATGAAAGGTGGCAAGATGGTGGTTATGCATGACGGGAAAGAGATTAACAGGATGGATCGCGCGACGACCATGTCCAACGGCACGATGGTCACGATGAAAGGCAAGATGGTGACGAAGGGCGGGAAAGAAATGTCGATGACGGAGGGGCAGATGGTGATGATGGACGGGAAGGTGATGGACGGGAAGAAGATGGAGGGGAATAAGATGGAGGGAGCCATGAGCATGGAGGGTGACGCGGGTGACAAGGACATGAAGATGGAGGAGATGCACAAATAACATCCCAGAGTCGTTGGATCTGACGATGCCCGACGTACTGGCGGCTAGCGGAGCTCGGCGTGGCTCCGCCCCGCCAGTTCGCCAGGTATCCTTGATCATCCTGTGCGTTCCAGAACAAGAGGAGGAGTGAGCAATCAACATTCCAACCACTCAACCGGAGGCGCTCCATCCTCATCCCCGTCTCCGCAGCGCACGGTCTGCTGGCGGGCCTGCTTCTTGGAGCAGCTACGTGAATCAACATGGACGGGTACGCAACGATAATGTGCCTGCATCACCAGAGCCAGATACACAGATAGAGTCTTATCCCCATCGCGCAATACCTGCCAGTCCTCTTCTCCTGACGAAATACGAAATATGGGGTCCCGAGCCTGATAAGCATCTCAAGGCGTGGGAAGCGCTCTTCCTACAAAGGGTGTCGGATTCTCGTGCGCGAAGTGGGTGTTAAATCAGGAGGCTATGGAAGGCGCAGACATGCTCATAAAGCAGATGATTGATAGACACTCGTTCTAACGGCTCCTCTGTCGAAATTTCCACGGTGGCAGTGGGTATCAAGCCAGCAGCTAGGAAAGAAGAGGGGGGGGGCTTCAGATATGAAAAATTCCTCTCAGTACGGATCCCCCGCGCTGTGCGTAAACCACATTGACGCTGGTACAACCAGAGGGCAGGTCAGACGGGCGTGATTAACTACAACAGCAACATAGAAATACACAGCTCACTCCTCACTATTCTCCTGCACGACTAGCATGCGCTCAATTCGACATCATTGATTTCGAGAAGGGCGAGTGTCGTTGCCAACCTCTTCAATCTCTTAAACCTGAGCAATTTTGACCAGACGGGGCCTGTCTTGTCGGATAGAGTTAATTCCTAGATCCACAACTATTGGTCTTTCATGCCTAACCGCAGGGTACGGGTCCACCATACCTCTATCTTAGGGCTTCTGCTTTTCTCATCCTTGGGCATGCAAGGCTGCATGGCCATTGCGTGGCTGGGCGTGGTTGGGATTGATAGGGCCCGGACCAGTGACATCGAGTTCCAGCCATTCGAGAATTCATGGGTGGTTGGACCGCAAGAACGGCATCACCTGGCATCGATAAAGAGCATCGCGGTAATGCCGTTCGCCGGAGATCCGATAATGACTGAGCGGTGGACCGCTGTGTTTCGAGCAATGACCGATCTTCGTGTGGGGAGCCCGTCCGACGCAACCCAGTACGGGGTATCCCATCACGGGCAGATAGAGCCGGCGCAGCGGATGCGTGTGGAGTCTCAGGTGGACTGCGTGCTGATCGGGAATGTGGTCGGTCAAGCTCCGCAGAAGAGTTTTGCGGGGTTGAAGGAGCAGTCCTCTCAACGGTTATACTTGCATCTGAAGTGTGACTCAGGGACCTTCATATGGAAGACTGAGCTGCCCTATACGATTGTAACGGGGAGCAAGGATCTGGATGAGGAAATCGTGATGAAGGCTCTCCTGGCTCATGTGAAAGCACATGCGAACGAGTTTGGGTTCGCTGAAACGGAAGCGTTCAACAAACTGGCTGTCTCACGGTCTCTGCATGACCCGTCCGACCATCAAATGACACGGTCTTTACCGGGGGGCGAGCGTCCTTGATGGTCATAGCAATTCTTCACGCCTACGCATGCAACCAGTTTAGACATGGTTTGCAAATTTTTATTCTATAAACCCGTGACAATCCATGTTCCGCTGAGAGCGACGCCGGCTGAAGCCAAGCGCGCCCACGCCAAGAAACAAGCCTGCCCACTAAGGCGATTTCCGCTTCCACCATTCCCACGGAGGCACATGAACCGGAACAGCCCGCAAGCCTTTCTTCGACTTTCGTGCATGCTTCTCTAGCCCCTCTAATTCTGTATTCCGTGAAACCTTTATCCGGTACCACCAGCACCAACCTAGCTTGACGAGTTCCTGATTGAGATTCATCCCATCGGGCAGGAGTACATCCGCAAAAGTGCGTGGGTACTTGTCGTGACCGTTTTTTCGACTCGGGTTTTTCTACAGCCTCAACGCGCCGCGTCAGTGGCACACCGCGAGCATCGCGAGTGGTTTGTCGACTGCACGCGCTTGTTGGGCAATATCTCGCTATACGCGACGAATCTTGCCGGCGCCACCGGCGTTCAGTCTTCCACGCCCACGCCGATCACGATGAGAACCGCATAGTCCTGCTTCGTGCAGCCCTCGACCGGAGGCATCGCTCCCCCTGGCGCATCTGGAAACGCAGTCTTCTGCGCGTTTGCCGACGAGCACGAACCACCAACCGCCGCCGGTGTATAGCGCGCGGAGCGGTAGGCCAGGTGCGTCACGTCGTAGAGCGTGCGCCTTTATCGAACTCCCAGCGCCTGTCGCCATTCCTGTCGGCGGGATGAATGGTCAGAACAGCTGTCACCTCGCGGTTACCCGTGACCACGTATTTGCCGGGAGGGAGCAGAAAGGTCGGTTGCTCCATGATCAAGCCGTGTTCCTCCAGCCACCAGTCCGTGTCGTCGAATTTCCAGCGCGCCGGGGCGACGCCACCAGCATCCTTCAACGGTTTATAGCTGTTCAGCTCGACCCCCCGAGGACCCGGGTCCAGAGGCCACAGACCCCATGATTGCGCGCCGCTCCCGGAGGTCGCGCCTAGATCGCCCAACTCCGCGATGAACTGCGTCGATATGCGCTGGAACTTCGTCTGACCTCCGCCTGCGGCGTGAACCGGCTGAGCCACGGCGGATATCGTCACCAGCAACGCCGTCGCAAGGCATGCGCGGCGAATGAGGCGCGGCGTTCTCCTCGTTAGCGCCAACACGACATCTCGCTGTAAATGGGTTCGCACCCCGATTGTTCTGAGTGCTGAAATCATCGCTCGACTTTCCTTTCAGGGCGGGTCAGCTACAACTCGATACACCAGCGATCAAGCGGCTGTTGAGGCCGAATCCGCAACCCCCGCGCAACCGAGATGGGCTCCGGCGCCGAGGGACATCAGGTAAAACCCCGTAGATCAAGCAGTTATCGTGAGAAAGTATGGGGTGAGTGCGTGGCCGATTTCAGAACTTTTCTGCTGAATCAACCAGAGTTGCCCTGCCTTGAATTGGTTTCTGGTTGAATCTGAGACGCGCGGTTTAGGAAACCGTTTTTGTGACCCTTCTCCAGCTCACTGGAACTCACTCAGCCCTACTCCAGCAAAGATTGCATGGAGTCAGAACTTTGGCTGGAATGGACTGGAATGAGCTGTGGTGAGGTGGGCTTGAGCACAAAATGAGCACAACTGCCGTGCCATTCACTTAGGGCAGGACTAACTTCTGGCATCCAGCTGACGAAGCTACCTGTCCACAATTTACGTAGGGCACAAGCATTTACGACGCCAACTGCTTGCATGTTCACGGTCTTCTCCGCAACGTCATCCTACACAACTAGTTTCCTCTTTAAAGGCCAAGGGCAACGTCCGGCCGCTTCCTTCATCTATTCTTCAAACTGAGCAATATTGAACAGATTCGAACGATAGGTATAGCTAACATAGCGCCCATAATAAATAGGCACGACCTCCTTCATAAGAAGGTTGCCCACGCTTGAAATCATTCAGGTAAATAAGGTGAGTACCTTTCTATGAAAAATCAAAGCATCAAGGTGCTGGTGGTGGATGACGAAGAGCAGATCAGGGGCCTGTTCTGCACGGTATTAAGGTCTGCTGGCTACGTGGTCCGAGCGGCCACGGATGGACTAACCACGATAAGTCACATGGAGGATACACGATTCGACATCGTCGTTACCGATGTCTGCATGCCCTGAATGGATGGGCTGGAACTTCTAGCTGAAGTCCGTGACCGCTGGCCGGAGAGTCGTGTGGTGGCGCACTCGAGCATGTTGACGGAGAGGGTATCGCGACTCGCCCGGCTGGAAGGAGCATATGCCTGCCTCCCCAAGTCGCACGATTTCGCTCAGCTCCTCAAAATTGTAGCGTCCGCCTCATCCACCGCGTAAATTCCCCCGTCACGGATCCACTTCGAGAAGAGAAGTTCCGGATTCAAGGTGGACCAAATCGGTGGTAGGCCACGTAGGATTCACGTCACCAGTTGCCTGAGTCTCACCAGATCATCATCTCGTAAGAAACCCTGAATCCGAAGATCGCTTACTCCCTTCTCTCATTCCACTGAGCATCCAACCCTCTTCAAGTCTCCACTTCTCAAGAGACGGCCGAGTGCAATCGATCGTGACTCTGGGGAGAGATCCTCAGCTGAGATCTGGTACGATGGGCTTGAATAAATTCAGTGGGTGTCCTGCATCTAGCTGACTAAGACACCTGTCCACAATTGAAGTGGGGCACAACACCACGAAGCGCAGAAGCCCCGAAATCAAAACCCTCAGGCTCTACAGTTATAACAACACCTTACTTTCCGTTGGTTTACAGGTTTTGCCACGGATGGCTCAAAACCAACAAATTTAGCACAGCTAAGGAAGCCCCCGGATGGCCGGAGACCTCCCGGTGACGACCTCAGCGGTTGAGGAGGTGAGCGGAGATTCACTGCTTGGCTTCGCGATAGAGGTGCGGATCGGGAATGACACCATCACATTCAACACAGCGCACCTTGCCGGCCTCGTGCTCCTCTTCCGTGACACTATCGGAGATCATGCGCGTGTGTGTACAGATGCGGGGCGGGCTCATTGGGAGAGTCTGTGAGCCTCGTCCTGATTCTTCGTGGTTCACGATACACCTCCGGGGCGGCAAAGTAGGAATTGCTAGCGGGTTTGCGCTATCGTGATTTTCTTGTACACGCTTGTACGCTACGATAGTGGGTCGGTTTTTGATGTGCGGAAGTTAGCATGTCCCGCAAACGAAAAGTGGTCAGAATTGATCATCTTTTTTTCAAATGGGAGTATCCATTTATATATGAAGTTTACGAGTGGGGGCATACCTCAATTCAAACTGACCCAATACCCATGACCTTCCCGGGCAGGTCACTCTCAAATACTTGGAAACAATGGACACTTTTGCTTTGCTTTGATAGTGTGCAAAATTAATGCCGCTCTTGATTCACACAGCGCGTACCGCGGACCCTCTTCTTCTCAAAGGTAAGGCTCTCCGTCGCGTAGCCATTACTCACCTAGCTCCAGTGTCTCTCTTGGTGTCGCTCCTGCTGCTGGTCTCAACTCCCGACATGGCGTTTTCGTTTACCCAGGGCGATCTCTATCGCCAGGCCAAGGCTGCGACCGTTCTGATCGTGGGTATTAACGATGAATCCAATGCCCTCTCGTTCGGCAGCGGTGTGTTCATCTCGGAGCAGGGCCTGGTCCTGACCAATGCCCACGTGGTGGAAGATTCCACCCGACTCTTTGTCTATATCCACAATCAAGCCATCGATCCTGCGGCGAAGGTGCTCGCGATCGACTCCGACCTCGATATCGCCGCACTCCGCGTCCAAACGGACCACCCGGTTTCGTTCCTTCCGTTGGCGGCGGAGATTCCGGACGAAGGCACGCCGACGATCGCGGTCGGATATCCGCGTGTGTCAGATGTCTTACAAATGGGATTGACGCTGCATGCGTCGGTCATTCCGATGACGATTACCGGTGTGGCTATGGGACGGTCCAGAACCGCTGGTCTGCCGATTCCCTTCATGCAAACCGTGGGGATGTTGAATGCCGGGAGTAGCGGAGGGCCGTTGGTTCACGGCGAAACCGGTGAGATCGCAGGGCTGGTCGTACATACCGTGCCCTATTTGGAGCCGGTCAAGAATGCTCAAGGCGAGCGGCTGGGCACGGCCATGATGCGAGCCGGCCTCAGTTATTCCATCCCTGTGTCTCGGCTGCGCGACTGGTTACAGAAGAACCGCATTCCCTTCCCGGCGAAGCAGATGCGCGAGGTGCTTCTCACCCCACTAGAGAAGGAACTTCCAACTCGTGCATTCCTCACGACCGCGCACCTCCTTCATATGATGGCGACAGTCCTGCACCAGGATCGCAATCTCCTGGATCTCGCCGTTCAACATTATGAATCGGCCCTACAACTCGAACCGGAACGGCCTGACGTGTTACGGAATCTCGGCCTCGCGTTAGCGGCGACGGGACAGACGGACCGGGCACGAGTGATTTACGAGCGGGCCTTCGCCCATACACCGAGAGATCCCGTGCTCTTAAAGAATATGGGTGAACTCCGGTATCGCATGCGAGACACCCAGGGCGCGGCGGAACTGTATCGAGCGGCCCTTCGGCAAGACGCCTGTTTAGTGAGCGCGTCCTTAGGGCTGGGCACGGTCCTACAGGCACAAGATCAAGTGGAGGAAGCAAAGCAGGTCCTCCGGCGTGCGGCGGCCTGTCCGTCGCCTTCTTCCGATGCGGCCTATCACGTCGGCCTCGCGTTGGAGCAGCAGGGGCTCGGACGCGAGGCGCTGCTGGTCTGGGAGGATTATCTTGGGCAAGCCCCCAGTGTCGCGGTCAATGAACAGCCCACTCTCAATAAGATTCGGCAGCGAATCGCCCAACTTCGTGCCCAACTCACGCCGCAAGACCAAGGAGCTAGTGTGGCGCCGGTGGCCTCACGCGCACAATCCTCCGTTCCCAAAGACGCCTACTAAACTCCCACTCACCCTCTCGTCTTGTTCCTGGCCTAGGGGCTAGGGACTCGTCACCAAAAAAACTAGGAAATTTCCGCGGTCTGGTCAAAATTGCTCAGATTGCAAGACTCCGAGAGCGTACCGTTACACATATGCGTGTGGTACATCTAACCGAGGAGGCTCCCATGGTATCTATTCCCAAAGTCGTCGGTGTCCTGTCGTGTGGTTTCTTGCTGTGCCTGGGTCTGTCCCATGCCGCGCAGGCGAGTAATGCGGCTCCGACTACAGACGAAATGAAGGCGGACCAATCTGATCGTAGGCAAGGCGGTCAGGAAGCTGGTGAAAAACAAATGAGCGACGAGATGACGGGTGGCCAGTCAAAAGACGGTACGATGATCAAGGGCGAAGTGTTGCGCGTCGAAGGGGATAACTATTTCGTCAAGGGGCAGGACGGTAAGGAAGTGCGCATGCATATCGACCAAACCACCCAGAAAATCGGAAGCTTTAAGCAGGGTGATCGTATTGAGGCGAAGGTGAACGATGAGAATCACGCGCTATCGATTCGCTCGGCCCGAGGAACTGATGCCGGTAACGGAAATGAAACCGGCCGCGATTCGCTCCACGAAACAGATGCCGATCACGGGAAATGACGCCGGCCGTATGCCTGACTCCACTCGCGAGTCAGGCAAGACCGGTTCGATGGGGCAGTAGTCATTGTCTCAGAGAACGCGGGCAGGTTACTCCACTGACTCCGAAAAGGCCAATCCTTCCAGCATGATACTGAAAAATTCTGCCAGCGCACAGGCCGTGGCGCGTCAAGCGCGCGGTAGGCACAACGTGGATGGATGGACTTCCCCACCTCGTCTCGTCCGCCCCGCCAGTCTCGTGCGACCGTCCCGCGGAGTGCTCTCTTCTTGTCTCAAACGCGCAGGCCATCGACGTTCCGCTGTGCCATAATGGTTCTTCCACGGCCTTCCAGGTACGAATTGGGCCAGCCCTTGAGGACCGGCCCAATCGCTGTGCCTGAACGTCCCCGTTCGTATTCCCGAGCCTACATCTTGGGTTTTGCTTGTTTAACGGACGATGCATGGCCCTTATCTGTGGCCTGGGCCTCGATCTTGTCCCCCGCCTTGAAGGTGCCGTCCAGTTGAGAGGTCTTGTCCACATGCAGACGGACTTCCTTGCCGGCCGTATCCTTCACCACGTAATACTCCCCGTCGATCTTCAGCAGGTCCCCTTTGACCGTCTGGGTGCCTGGCGCGGCCATGTCATCAGCCGCGAATGAGAGGGATGCCATCCCGACACCGAGGATCATTGCAAACATGAATGGAACGATGAGCTTCTTCATGACGGAACCTCCTTGTAATTGAATGTGTGGCATGCAATTGCCCTGACTCAGTCGTTTCGAACCGAAACGAGCGAGGCGCTTCGCAAGGCCTAAGACCTTTTCCTTCACTGTGAGATCGTTCTTCACCGACTTCGGATGCGGCTGGCGCGAAGACCCTGCGAGACACGCCTATCACGGAATTCACGCTCGCGTGCGATCGACTCCTGAACGGACCCATCACGCGCGACGCGTTGACGAAGGACGAGCTGGACATTCTGAAAATGTGTGTTCAGCGACTCACGGAGAAATTTTACAGCCAAAGGAGTCTTAAACCGCCCGACTTAGGCCCGCCTGTGATGCTTCCTCATGGTGCAGGTGCAGTAGAGTAAAGATGCTTTGGAAACCGCCAGGGAAAAACTGTGACCGCACCCCCCTCTACTTCGTGAGTGGATGCAGTGAGACCTTGGCGGAATCTGAAGTTGGGTCGGCTCCGAAAGGAACCGGACCCTTGTGTTGTCTTGACCCCTGCCCACGCTCACGCGGGTGACGCTTACTGTTTGTCCTCATGGAGATCGATGACCTCCCCCGTCTCATTCACTTCTATGGTCACTTGAGCGCCGGCGGCAATATTCGTGAACATGCGGCTCTCGGGTTTGAGTTTAAAATTCTTCTCACCGCCTGACGTCGAAAGCGTCATCTGAGACTTGGCATTATCAATCGATGCGAGCGTACCGGAAATGAAGCGATGTGGCTTGCCGGACTGCCCTTTCAGATGAGCATCTATGACCATGTTGCCTTCGTTGACCCAGAGCGTCATTTCATCCCCAACTTTGGGAACGCCATGGCCGTGACGAACGGCCGCCGCTTCGGTCAGAGTGAGCGTAGCGCCTGCAGGTGTCTTAACGGTATAAAGACCGGACTTCATATCAATCACGACTCCCTCGACCTTTTTATGGCCAGATTTCATATGAGCGATATCTTCGGGATCCGCTGGATCAGATTGCGCGTCCAAAGGGAACATCAGCACGGCGGCGGGTATCATGAAAAGCGAGAAGAGTGAAAGTATCTTACGAAGCATGGTATCCCCCTCCATTGTTTGACTGGCGGCCTTTACTCGTCCATTTTACGGTAGTTATCAAGTCCAGAATGTATAAAAGCGGACACCCTGAGCTTGCCGACTTTGAGGGCCCTTCTCCGGAATCCAGCGAACCGGTAGTGATCCGCACAACCCAGCCAGCCCGTTGAATCGGGCGCGTCTGACGTGGCGTTTGTGCCGTTATGGTGTGGGCGGAGCCACAGCCGGTACCGTCGTGGGAGTGGCGGAAGAGGAACAGGTAAGCGGTCCATCGCGGACCGGCTCTTTCCTCACTCCTCCCATTAGTCAAGGGCTTCTCTCCGGTATTCCGCTTAATGTTGCAGCGTCGTAATCCGGTGTCGAGACGCGGCGGAACCGAATGATCGTTGAGGAACCCTCGGTCGAATCGATGTGTAATCTCACATCTGCTCCCGTCCTCTCGATCATCACGCGGCGCGGACGGGGAATACTTTGGTAATCGTGTTCCTGCGCAACGTCGTTCTTTCGTACAATGATCGACAACACTTCGTCTGTGTGATCGAGATGAAGGGTCAGGGCTTCAAATGGAAGTCCCTCGGCCTCCTGCGACGCGCTACTGCTTTCGCCGTGCGGCGCGACGTCGACCAACCATTCTTGGTGATCTCGGCTGAACTGTAGGAAAAAGGCGTCCCACTCCCGGCGAGGGATCTCGTGCCCTCCTCCCGTCTTCGTCGTTTCTGTGGTTCTCCTCATTGATGATCCTGTGAAAAAATAGGACAATCGTCGTCGCGGCGCATGGCATCCACCTGTCGCGGGAGTTGCGATGCGTTTTTTCTCCGTCCCTCCGCTCCCCACACAGATCTGTCATCTAAACCGTTCGCTGGAGTATGGCGAGAAGACAGCGTGCAGTCTGGTCACAATTGCTCATTTCTGGAAAAGTTAAAGGGGAAGGTGCGCAGCAAGGAATACAAGTCGGTTAGCCGATGAGGGGCATGGGACTCGACTAGCACCAAAAGATGAGGTCGCCGGGATGGGGTGGGCTGATCCGCAGCCGGTGCCGCCGTGGGAGTGGCGGAAACGCAGCCGTTGAAACCTGACCGCGACGAACGGCCCCTTGTAATCTTCAATGGTTACAAGGGGTTTTTCTTTTTCTGATTGGTTAGTGTAGGGTGGCGAGAGGTGGTATATAGCTGCTCGTGGGCACAGTTTCGGGCACAGTCATGAAGAAACCAGCCGCCGCTATCCTCAAGCCGACTTACCCATTCGTATTGAGCAATCGGTGTTTCGTGCTCATGCGTTACGCGAAGAACACTCTGGATCAAGGATGTCCTATGTCCATTGTGACGGCGATAGTCCTCTCCATGCTCTTGTTCACTGTGACCGGCTGCGCGACCTCCAGCGATCGTTCCGCCGCGAAGCAGGAGACGGGCAAGAAAAATTCTACCGAGAAAGCCATCAAACATGATGAAGAGAAGTCGATGAATGAGGAAAGTCAGAACGCCATTCATTAGGCCGGAAACCCCTGCGCATCCAGTTACAACAGGTGGGGGTTGTTCCTCACTATCACAGAGGAGACGCCAGGCGATAGATAAGCATACCAGTGTCCTCCCTGCGAGGCTCCCATGCCCTTCTCGATTCGTCTCTACCGTCGCTTTCCTGTTCAATGCTCCGTCACTTACAACGCGGGTCCGTTCCAAGGACAAGGCACCGTGTGGAATCTCTCCCTCACAATCTCTTTATGCAGGAGATGATGTATGAATCCCTCTCTTTTTCGAGTTCTTGGGATTACATCTCTCATTTTAATGGCTTTAGTTATGACTGTTTCCCCCGATGTCTTTGCCGAGGTTGGCGGTGGAAGAAGTGGCGGGTATCGAGGTGGCTGTCATACTTGTGCGTCCGGCATGAAGTTCGCCGAAATGAACCCCAGCACCATGCCGAAAGATCAGGACTCCGGAAGAATTTTCTTCTATCGCACCTCTGTCCTGGGTGCAGCACTCCGACCGGATATCAATCTTAATGGGACCAAGATCGGTGATGCGATCGCGCAAGGGTTTTTCTATGTCGACCGTCCCCCAGGCAACTATGAAGTGGTGACCAGCACCGAAGTCGATCGCAAAGTCACCTTTGTCCTCGAAAATGGACAGACCCGCTTTGTGAAGTTCTCCGTCAGTAGTGGATTATTTGTCGGACATGTTTATGGTGAGCTCGTCGACTCGGCGGTGGGAATGGAAGAGATTAAGGAGTGCAAATATACAGGAGCCGATGCAGTACCCAAGTAATTACTTTATACCTTGTAATTGTGCCAGCCGTAATGTGACTCACGCGCAGCGCACCTCGTGATGGGCGACGGAATACTCGTCAAAGTTGGTCTTTGGGAAAAGAGTCACGGTCCAGACCCACGGCCACGACAAGTACAAGCGCACCCTTGCCGATGTGTTCTTGTCCAATGGCACCCACGTCAATCACGTGCTCGTCAAAGACGGCTGGTGCTGGTGGTATCGGAAGTATGCTCCTGGAGATACGGTGCTGGAAGGGTTAGAAGCTGAAGCACGAGAAGGACGGAAGGGCTTGTGGGCCGATCCGCTGCCGGTGCCGCCGTGGGAGTGGCGGAAGGGGAGACGGGCCAACGAATGAGAATTACAAATTCAATTAACGCCTTTAATGGAATCACGATCGCCGTAGTGGTTGGCTCCGCGATTGCGACAGCGACCACTGCGTTACCTCCGTCAACAGAGCTTGCCAGTACCGATTCGTGTCAGATTGACGGCCCATACAAAAGCTCAAGTCCGCCCTTCAGGGCCAACATTTCTAGGGTAAACAGCTTCAGCTATTCGTTGAAGCCCAACCACTTGTACCATTTCAGCAGACCCTGCATCATCAGGATAAGCCCGACCACGTTCAATCCGAGCCACAGTATGTAGAGTGTCACGACCATAGGGTCTCCTCCTCTACGAATCGAACGAGTCCTTTCTCGGTCATGGTTGATGTGTCCCTCATAGCTGATGCTCTTTCACCGCTTGGGCGCGGCTATACGCATCCCTCAGAGCTTGGGCTAATTCCACAGTCCCGAACGGGACGAATATGCGACGGAGCTGCGCATTGGTGAAAGCGAAGGGGAGCCCACTGATATTGATGCTCGATGCCATGCCTGACCCTCCTTGTGGGAGGAAGGCATTGTCTTGGTGAGCAAAGGGCAGGAAAATCGGCCCACGAGTAGGACCTGGGACGGGGCCTTTTTAGGAGCTCTTGCGCAAGGCAATGTCTGCCTTAACGGTGATGGAACAGTCTTCAGGCTAGCCTAAAATGCAAGGAAGTCAAACAATCTGATACAACGAGCGTGGGTCAGTAGACCTCACACTGCGAGGCGGGCCTTCCCGCAATCGTCTTTCTTGGCATTCGTCAGTTGGGGCGTGCGCGGAAAGACGTGTGGACCAATCCGCAGCCCGTGCCGCCGTGGGAGTGGCGGAAACAACGCAAGTAGTCTTTCTCGATAACCATTCCCTTTACATTGATTCCTGCCCATACGATGGCCTAGCATGGAGGCGTCTTCTATGAACTTCTCTTGCTTCTATGGTGTGAGGATCGGCAGCGAGGACGAAGTGGGAGTCTGTCTCAAGTAGATCGCCTCACGGTGAGGCGGTCTGTCCCACTGGTTCTTAAGCTGCTTGCTACCTATTACTTGGTTCAAGGATTGCTCCTGACTGCAGTTGGAGCCGGCGGGTTGCTCCTGTTGGATCAGAATCATCTGCTTGTCATCAAGCAGTGGCTCCATGTGATCCACTTGGACCCTGAGAATCCCTTTATTCATTGGCTCCTGATGAAGGTTCTGCCGATTATGGATCAACTGCTGGAGACAGTGAGTATTGGCTCCTTTGTGTATGCCGGACTAGCGTTTGTATAAGGGGGAGGTCTCCTATTTGCTCAGCCATGGGCTTCCTCCTACGCGAGAAAATCGACGTAACAGACCGGCGTGAGCGAGAAAGAGACGAAAAATCGAAGCGGAGGCGGGTCTGAGAGATCTTTTGCTTAGTGTGAAGGTCTTGGAGGAGTTTTAGGCTTCCCACTCGTCAGTGGGCCTGCACACCACCCCTGCGCTCGACCTCGATTTCTGTGACTGTTCCTCTCACCGAGGCCTCCGCTCACTTATAAGATAATCCCCTTTTGCGCGAGGTCAATGGGTGGCGTGAGGTGTGAACAGGAGAAGCGAAGCGACGCCAAACTGTTGGGCGATCACCGCTGGAGAGGCCGTTTTGGTAAAGCGTCCATACATGGCCTAGCACCAGAGGGAAGTGAGCCCTTGACGGCGCAGGGCTCGTGAAATAGAGTACTCCTATGAGACGGACTATCGCAGCGGGGTTCTTCCTGATCTGTACGGCTGGTTCGGTGTGGGCCGCTGAGGTTGAACCGTTCAACCCGGATGCACCCTTCCAACAGGGGGTGACCACGACTCTGCTCCGTTCACTGCTCAACCAAGCATTCGATAGACTTGAAGACCATCTCGAAATCAGGGGAACGCTCGATTCCGGTGATGTGAAAGGCGATCGAAAGGGACAATTGCAGTTCAAGTTCTATCCAGAAGGCAAGTCCCAATCAGACCAGCATGTCGCCGCAGAAGGCTGGTTCCACGTCGCACCAGAAGGCGGGCAGCAGGATTGGCATTTCCGATTCACGCCGCCGCAGGATCGGAAGAACTCCCCACTCCAGCTTGAGGAACCGCTGTAGGCCCTTTCCCATTGTGTGTCTTGTACATCATCCGAAATTCAAAACGGTGTCAGCACCTACTCCCCCTTTCTTGCATCACGATCAGGATGGGGTGCATCCCTCGCGATAAGAGCAGCACGGGCATCAGGCGGAGTAACTGCAGCACGGGAACGAAAGGGGAACCTTCGTCAATCACGGGCTCGTCGAAAACGGCTGGTGCTGGTAGTATCGCAAATATGCACCAGAGGATGCTGTGCTCGAAGAGTTGGAGAAAACCGCACGAGAGGAGCGGAAAGGATTCTGGGCTGATCCGCATCCGGTGCCGCCGTGGGAGTGGCGAAAGCGGTAGCCAGGGAGCGGGGTATCGACGGGCAGGGAATTGTCGATCAACACAAGTCGATGACGAACAGTGAGGACTATATTTTAGAAAGATCAAGAAAAATATTCACTAAATTCTCTCCCCAGCTTCTGGGGATAAGTCTGTGCATAAGATCGCCCTGCCATAAAATAACAGCGTATTTCTACATCTCTAAGACGTCATTGCCTAAAAATTGAGCATTGATTGAAGCGGGCCACGTACCACAAGATATGGGGGTGCTTCCAGGAAAAATAAGTCAGAAACAACTATTCCTATATAAATCAATAAATTCACGCATCATCGTTTTTGATTTCTGTGCTGCGAGCGGCGTTCGCACTCAAGTTATGCACAGATACCCTTAGTGAACTGTGTTTTTGCCGCATTTTCGGAGTCAATTGGATGTTGGTTGTTCGCCAGTTTGTGGGCTGATCCGCAGCCGGTGCCGCCGTGGGAGGGCGGAAAAGGAAGTAAAGATATTTGGTGGTAGAACCGCAGGAGGAATCCCCTGCGCCTTGACGGTCTCCGGGGTCCACGCCATACTGACCCCCCATGCGCGCCCTTTCCATCATCACGCTCCTGGTTGCACTCATCCTGCCGACAGATGCCTTTGCTGAAGTCCAGACGATCACCGCCACGCACACGTATATGATGGGCGATAACGACAGCCGCAATGATGCCCGTCAACTCTGTTTTCTCCAAGCGAAGCGAGAGGTCCTGGAGAAGGCGGAAAGTTTCATCCAATCACAGTCGGTCATCAACAACTTCGAATTAACCAAGGATCAGATGACATCCTATTCGGCAGCCGTCCTCAGTGTCGAAGTCGTCACGGAGGACGTTGGCTTGAGTAATGGCCACAACGCGCTGACGCTCACCGTGAAGGCGGATGTCGATGTAGACCAGGTGAATACACTCCTTGCGGCCATTGTGGCCGATAGGAACTTAGCGGACCGCGTAGCTCAGCAACAGCAACAGATTCGCGAGCGTGAGGAACAGGTCCAGACGCTGAATTCCCGCCTGAGTGTGGCGACTCCGGGTGCAGCGAGTGAACTCCGCAAAGAACGCACAGTGGTGTTTGAAAACATAGCGGGGTTAGACCGTATACAGCTGGTGGCCACTCAGAGGATCGCTCGTGAACAGGAAACTATACAACAGAAAACTGAGATGATTCTGAAGTACGTCCTCCGTGATATGACGCCACAGGAAGTGTTGAGTCTTGTGGGGGAGCCCGTTAAAAAGGGGTTAGTCAGCAGTAGCGGGTTCGGGCTGAACTGGTACTATGGTGAACTTTGGATTTGTTTTGACGAACCATTGGGCCTGGAGGATTGGCGAGTGGAAGGCATAGGACGGGCCGGCCCCTTCCCAAACCCGATACGTGTATGCTCTAACAACCTTCTTTCTCAATAGCCTTCCATTCGGGCTTCCCTTTTTATTCCACTCGCCAATCGCGCGTGACCACCATTCCAAAGTCTTGTGTCCGCAAAACCTGCAAGAATTCTGGCTCTCGAACTCTCGAAATTCCAGCCTGCCAAAACTAGCTGTCCTATGTCCCTAAATTCAGATGATTACGCGACAGCATTCTAGGTGCCGGCGGGAGACGCAACACTCTTAATCCCGCTGTGTTAAAAGCCGGGCCCATTGATTAAGAGTCAGTTCGCTCCTTTCCTATGGCGTCCTCTGGGGTCCTCAGTCTTTTGACATTTCAGGCCCTTTGTTCCGCAGCCTACCAGGTCCGGTGGAGATCGAGCTGGCCAGTGTTCAGCAGCGCTCGTCGCAATTCTGATTCCTCACACCTGAGCTGTATTGACCAGACGGCAACCTGTCCAGCGGCTTATCCTGACATTATATGCATCGTGTCCTACACACGAGTGCATCACACACAAAGGAGACCAAATCATGAAGAAGATAGCGATGGTATTCATCGGGATGGGATTGGTGAGTCTCCCATTCGCCACGTATGCTCATGCCGAAATGAAGTCGGACAATCCCCCGGATGCGAGCGAGGTGTCGCAGCAGCCTCGGGGAGCGATCAAGGCGGGCGAGACGGATATGACCAACACCAAAGGCCAAGGCGATATCCCGAGCAAGTACACCATCATGCCCGTTGCCAGCGGGAAGAAGGTGGAAGTCAATAGTGAAATGATCGGCGACACGGTCAAGAATACTAAAGGTGAGGACCTTGGCAAGTTGGAGCAACTCATCATGGATTCTGAGACCAAGAGAATTGAATATGCAATGATCTCGATCGGCGATACCGGCCAATTGAAAGCCTATCCCTGGAGCGCCTTCAAAGTGAACAAGGAACAAGGAAACGTGGTACTCAATGTGACCAAGGAGCAGCTCGAGACGAAGGCGGCCGATCTCTCTCCGGACATTCAGGCGCTCGAAGAACAGTTACAGACCTTGCGAAAAAGTGAGTCACGCATAGGAGTACGCGAGGGACATAATTTTGGGGACCGCGGCGCCGCGGGGGATCACGGCGGGGAAAAGGGCGGGGGTGGCGCGGAAAGACCGCCGGTCAGCGACAAGTAAATTCAGCGTCAAATGGCTGGCGCTCCTTCTCTTGGTTGAACGAGGGAAGGGGTCTGGGGATTTCAGTCTCAATTCTTGTCTGCAGGCGCCAAGAACGTCGTTGGGACTCTCTGGCGGGTAGAAGTCGAGTCCACTGCCGAGTTCATGGAAGAGTTTTACAGAGAGATGGGGCCCGAAGTAACCGATTATGCACACGCGGTGCGAGCAGCTAAACTCAAGCTGCTTCGCTCTGACAAACGGCATCACCCCTATTACTGGGCTCCGTTCGTGTTGTATGGGGAAGCTACAACGTTGTGATGACCAAGCAGATCCGAAGACCGCTGAGCGTGAGTGGACGTTCGCCGATAAAAAGTAAGTGTTGCCAAGGTATGTACCCAGCCTTCTCTGGTCAAAGGCGAGAGGAGGATCTGTCGGCGTGTGCGAAGGTAGGTGTCGGGTTCCCTAAACAGGCCCCCCCCAGGAGCGCCTCATTGGAGCTGCTCGGTTTTTGTAGAGAAAAAAATTTCATGGCCCCTCCTTTGTCCAGCGATCACGAACCGGGACAACCCCCTTTTGTTTTCCATGTGAACTGCGCGGGACCTGGATCACATCGGCGCCTCTCACATTCCCCCCCGCCGCCCTGGTTTCCTGAGTCTCCCAGGCCTTGGACTCGGTTGCGGCTGGTTGCGGAGTTGCGGAAAACATGCCGCGCTTTTCACTCTTCTGCATCGTCATCTGCTTGATCTTGTTGATTGGGAAGGGGTTCAGATGGAATTCGTAAACCGCAGGTCGTCCGTTCAATCCGGATCGCCGGCTCCATTTTAAGTGCTGGAATGTAGGAGACTTCCGCTGAGGGGGTCCCCACCGCTGCGAAGTGGAACATCGAACATCGCGAATTCTATTAGCAGGGAGGTTCAAAACGAGAAACGACCTGTCCAATTTTTAAGTGGGGCACAACAGTGAGCATATAGTGAACAGTCTATAAAACCCGTAGTGGTTATGATCGTCTTCCGTGGATGATTCCTCACGCAAGGGAGCCGCAGACTCATGAGAGTACGTTTCTGGGGAACGAGGGGGTCGATCGCCACCCCCGGGCCGGGTACAAACCACTTCGGCGGCAATACATCCTGCGTCGAACTGACCACTGCCAACGGCGACCTTCTGATTTTTGACTGCGGCACCGGCGCGCATCGGCTGGCCGGCGAGTTGATGGCCCAAGGCAAGAAAGCCATTAACTCGAACATTCTCCTCGGACATACGCACTGGGATCACATTCAAGGCTTTCCGTTCTTCAGCCCGGCCTTTGTCAAAGGGAACTCCGTCGCGATCTATGGCCCGGAAGGCAGCCGCGGTTCGCTGCATGACGTACTGGCTGGCCAGATGGAGTTCACCTACTTCCCCATCGAGTTGAACCAGCTGCCGGCCGCGATCACCTACCACGACCTGACCGAGGGCATCCACACAATCGGCGGCGCGCGGGTCGCGACGCAATTTCTCAATCA
>JAENWB010000037.1:0-8199 GCA_016650275.1 Nitrospiraceae bacterium
CGGGATGGTTCCCATGTCGAGACATATGACCGTGCTGCAAGCCATTGCCGCTGTCGACATGTACCAGGAAACAGCGTTGATGGAGGAAGTCCGGGTGATTCGAGGCGGCGACCTTGCAAAGCCGTACATTCTCATGGCCGATCTCGCGCGTGCGTTTACCTATGGGGATATGACGAGGAATATTTCTCTGGAGGAAAACGATATCGTCTTTGTGCCGCGCGAACATCTGGGCGATGCTTCCGAAGCTGGGAAAAAGATAATGCCGATCATTTCGGCTGGGATCGCACCGCTCTTCCCGGTGTTCCTTATTCCCACGCTGCTGGGGCGATGATAGTCGCAATCCAAATGAGAGAAAGCCGCTGACCCTATGGCCCAATACGAACTCAACGTCATCGATTACTGGCTAATCCTCAAGAAGAGGAAATATCTTATTCTGCTGTCGGCGGGGCTTGTGCTGTCGTTCACGTTCATTTTTTCTGAAATGTTCAAGCCGAGCCCGCTGTACGAAGCGTCTGCGCGAGTGAAGTTCGACAGAACGAGCACCATGGCCCAACAGTTGATCGAGAGCATGTCATTCTCTGATTCCAACGATCTTAACTCCCAGACCGAATTTATCCGGGGGTTTCCCGTGATGGAGCGCGTGGCGATGGAATTAGGTCATGTGCCGGCAACCGTGACGCCGGAAGAGAAGCGATCGGCCACCTACCTCAAGGCCGTGTATAACCTCGGTCAGGAAATCAAAACGCAGCGGGAAGGCGATACGAACATCATCCGCATCACGGCCACCTCAGATCAGCCTGAGATGGCAGAGAAGACGGCCAATGCAGTGGCCAATGCCTATCGTCTAGAAAATATCATGGCCCGGAACCGTCTCGTCATGGAGTCGCGGCGGTTTGTCGAGGAACAGCTGGCTGGCCTCGAAAAGCAGTTGAATAATGCGGAAGAAGCGCTGAGGGCGTTTAGGGAACGGGAAGGGCAGGTCTTTCTGACCGACGAGGCGCACGCTGCGCTGGAGACATTCACCAAGCTGGAAGAGCAGCATAATGAGGTGATGCGAAAGCGGGCGGAGGGGGAACGGCAGATCTCGGTGCTCAATCGAACCGATGCGGTGATCGGGAACCAAACCGGTCGGATCTTCACGGAGGAGCAGAATGCACTGCTCACGATCCTGAATCAGCGTCTCCTTGATCTCCTCCAGGAACGAAACACCCTCCTGATCAACTACACAACGGATCACCCACAAGTCCGGGAACATCAGCAGAAGATCGATAATGTCAGAGCCGAGATGGTTCTTGAACTTCGAGCCAAGCTCAAGACCATGCAAGACCGTGAGGCCACGCTTCTGGATCAACGCGATCGCTATCGAGGCCGGTATTTACAGTTCCCTCGTGCGGCGATTCAGATGAGTCGCCTCGAGCGTGAAGTGAAAGTCAACGTCGATTTGTTGGCGACGCTCAAGAGCAAGCATCAAGAACTACAGATCAAGAGCGCTGAGCGGATTGAAGAGGTGACGATTATTGCGCCGGCCATCAAGCCCCGCGCACCGATCAATGCGTCCAACATGGAGCTGAACCTCATGGTGGGCTCTCTCATGGGGCTCTTTCTCGGGATCGTCGTGGCCTTTGCGCGCGAATCATTCGATACGTCGATCGGTACCATTGAGGGGATCGAGGAGTTTCTCAAGGTGCCGGTCCTCGGCGTCATTCCACAGTTCAACGGAAAGGAGATGCTGGAAGCCGCCCGCGCGGCGCTTCCAGCCCATGCCTCTGCGTCAACTGTGGAAAACTTCTCAAAACTCATTTGCCTGGTCGATCCGAAGTCTCCCCTGTCCGAGAGTCTGCGGTCGCTGCGAACGAATATTCAATTCGCCAGTATGGATCGGAAGGTCAAATCCATCCTCTTCACCAGCGCAGGCATTGGAGAGGGTAAGAGCACCTGTGTTACCAATTTGGCGATCACACTCGCCCAGGAAGGGCAACGAGTATTACTCGTCGACGCAGACCTTCGGAGGCCGATTGTGCATCAGCGGTTGGGTCTCGAGCGGGTCCCGGGCCTGGCAGATGCTCTGGTGGGCAGTACCTCCTGGCGCAGTCACGTGCGGTCTGCCACGGATCTGATGCTCGGGTCGATGGGGGCGGATCGGGTGATGAGCACGCCCGGGTTGGATAACCTGAATATTCTGACCGCCGGGTCGGAGGTCGGCAATCCGAACCAGTTCCTCAACATGGATAAGATCTCGATGTTGGTGAGTGAGATGAATGAGGAATACGACCTCGTGCTCTTCGATACGCCTCCCATTCTTCCAGTCACGGATGCGGTGACGTTCAGCTCACGCGTTGACGGGACAATCCTGGTTTACCAAGTTGGGCGGATTGGTCGTAATGCCCTCAAGCGGGCCAAGTTTCTCCTGGACCATGCGCAGGCCAATGTGATGGGCATCGTCTTGACGAACGTTAAATCCGAGGTCACTCCGGACTACGGTATCTACCGCTACGAATATCGCTGACGCGGCTATAGGAGCTGACATACCATGCATGCGTCACTGGTGAAACCGCAAGATGCCGTCATCGTCTCAGTGTTGGCCGCCGTGCTCGCACTGGGCCTCACACTGGCGACCCCGACGGTTGGCTTACAGGTCGTCTTCGGTTTCCTCATTGTGCTGGTGGCCTTTACGTCGGTTCCCGCCTCGCTCTTTTTGCTGATATTTTCTATGTTGCTCTCTCCAGAAATCTCCGTTGGGCGAGCGGAGGGGAGAGGCGTCGGTGGGCGAGAGCTTTCGTTGCGTGTGGACGATCTCTTGCTCGTGATCATCGGATTCAGTTGGCTGGTTAAGACGATCATCTATCGCGATCTGGCCCTTATTCGCAAGACCCCGATCAATCGTCCCATCGTCTACTACATGCTGGTCTGTGTGCTCGCGACGCTGATCGGTGTCATTGCCGGTCGCGTCCGTCCGCTCACGGGTTTCTTTTTTATATTGAAATATTTCGAATACTTTTTTGTGTTTTTTATGGTCGTCAATCATGTGTCGACCAAACGGCAAGTCGTCAGTCTGGTGACGGCGTTGCTGGCGGTCAGCTTCGTAATTAGCGTGTACGCGATTGTTCAGATTCCAAGCGGACAACGTGCTAGCGCGCCGTTTGAAGGACAAAGTGGCGAACCCAATACGCTCGGCGGGTACCTCGTTTTCGTCATGGCGATCGTCATGGGCCTTTTCCTCCATTTGAAGTCACGATCGATGCGGGTCGTGCTTGTTTTTCTCATGGGGTTCATCAGTCTGGCGCTCATGGCCACGCTCTCTCGCTCCTCCTACCTGGCTGCTGGTGTCTTGATGCTGGCTGTCGCCGTGACGCAATGGCGGCGCCCTGGTATGGTCGCGCTCATACTCCTACTCGCGGTCGTGCTCCCTTTTTTAGCGCCTGATAATGTGAAACATCGGATTGGCGAGACGTTTTTTGGACGTCAATACGGGGGCGAAATCACTGTGGGAGGCGTTGGGTTGGATCTCTCCACGACTGAGCGGCTGCGTTCCTGGGAGTATGTGCTGAAAGATTGGCTCCACAGTCCTCTGCTCGGACGTGGTGTGACCGGCTACGCCTGGGCCGACGCCCAATACGTCAAGATTCTCGGTGAAACGGGTCTCGCAGGCCTCGCCGCATTTATCTTCCTGATCGTCTGCTTGTGGCGGCGCGCGCGCGAGACCTTTCTGGCCGAACAGGATCCCTTCTGTAAAGGATTGGCCCATGGATTGCTGCTCGGCATGGTGGCCATGCTTGCGCATGGTATCGGAGCCAACACCTTCATTATCATCCGCATCATGGAGCCCTTCTGGCTCTGCGCGGGGCTCGTCATGGTCTTGCCACGCCTGACATCGGGGCAGACAAACCCCGCCCCTCAGCGAGCGCACGTATGAGGTGGTTCCTCTTCTGTTACTGGTATGAGCCGGACGCACCTTCCGATCCCGTGGGGCTCGTCCGTCTCTGGACCTTAGCGCGACAGCTTGTCGAAGGAGGCGACAGCGTAACAGTCTTTCCTCCACGGTATCGCTCCTCGTTGCACCAGAGAGGATTCTCGACCGCCCCAATCCCGCTCCTTCCTTGGCCGGTGATGCGCCCGATTTCCTACGCTGTGCTCTCCTGTATCGTCGCTCTCGTGAGATCCTGGCGAGAGAAACCGGACGTCGTGTATTACCGGTGGATGGACAGTCCGCATCCGTTGTTGTTTGCAAGACTCGTCGGGGCTCAGTGCGTCTGCGAGGTGAACGGGGAGCCGGTGCCTGATTGGTCAGAGGCCGACCGCAGGCTCAAGAGGAGACTCAAACACTGGCTGGCGTCCTTTGCCCTCAGCCGCTGTGATCGCGTAGTCGTTTTGACAGAGGGATTACGCGCTCTTGTCGTTCGCCGCTATCAGGTGGCCCCTGATCGAGTTGCCGTGCTGCCGAGTGGAACGGATACCGGATTGTTTATCCCTCAGGACGCAGCGGCCTGTCGGCGCCGAATCGGGCTGGGCCTAGACCGTGACTACATTGGTTTTGTTGGGAGTTTCTACCGCTATCAAGGATTGCAGTGTTTGCTGGATGCGATGGCCATCATCAGACGCACCCTACCATCCGTACATCTCCTCTTGGTTGGTGACGGAGAAGCCGCTCCGGAGTTGAAGCAACAAGCAGATCGCCTGGTACTCAATCCCTGTATTACCTGGGCCGGAAGGATAGCCTATCAGGAGGTTCCGATGTGGATTGGTGCCATGACGCTCTGTGTGGCTCCGTTTCGAGGGGACCGGGGCGAAACGTCTCCGGTCAAAATTTTTGATTACCTTGCTTGCGGAAAGCCCGTGATCGCCAGCGCGATCCCCTCCATCTCCGCCACGTTTGTTCAAGAGGCCGGAGTCGCCTTGGTTCCGCCGGACGATCCTGACGCATTGGCTCAGGCGATGCTGCTACTTTTAAACGATCCGGAGCGGCAGGCCAGCATGGCAGCCATGGGGAGACACTTTGTTGAGCAAGAGTTTAGCTGGACATACCTCACTAATCGCTTGAGAGAGTGGCTTGCCACCGAGCAGCCGTCGATACACCATGCGCATCCTCGTGTTCTGTGATGAAGACCTGAGCATTGCGGCAGGCGGAGCCCGGCAGGTGCTGGAATTTGCCAAGGCCCTTTCGCTACGCACCCATACCATCAGAATCGTGGCGCCCCAGCCTGCTCATGGCCATCAGATCGCCCAGGAGTTTGCCTCGTTGTCCTTCCGGCCCGTGTCTGTTTGGCGGGTGGCCGGTCTTAGGCCCTTCTCGTTTCTGATTGCTTCATGGAAGGTCTTGCGGCAGGAACTGGTGGAGTGGCGCCCGGATGTGCTGTTGTGGTTCGATTCGCCAGGGCAGATAGCTCCGCTGCTCGCCCTGTCCAACCATGCCTGTGCGAGCGTGTTATTTGTAAATGGTTTGCCGGAGGAAGAGGTGCAAGGGATCTGGCGGGTTCCGTTTGTGCGATGGGCGCTTCGCGTTGCGTTGAAAACATCTGCGCGCCGTGTGCAGGCGGTGGTGAGCATCTGCCGCGAGATTGTGATGCAGATGCAAGACGCCTGCAGAATCCCACCGGAGCGTTGTCACGTCATTCGCAACGGGGTCGACGGGGATCGCTTCCATCCTCAATCGCATGAGGCTGCCAGGAACATCCTTGGACTTCCTGCCAAGGGACCCTATATCGGATTTGTCGGCGGATTCTTTCCCTGGCATGGGTTGGAGACGTTGATCGAAGCCGTGCCTTTCGTGCGTGACAAGGTCCCCTCCGCTACATTTTTGCTTGTGGGAGAAGGCCAAACAAGACAAGCCCTCGAACAACTTGTTCAGCAACAAGGACTGACGGAAACCATCCGCTTTGTCGGTCGGGCCGATTGGGCGCAGGTGCCGACCTGGATTGCAGCCTGCGATGTCTGTGTCGTGTTGCATCGGCAAACTCGATCCTATCCCGGTGATTCCATGAAATTGTGGGAATACCTGTCCTGTGGGCGCCCCGTGATCACGACAGTCGGGCCGGGGTATGGAGAGACGGTAGAGGCCATCGGCTGCGGGCTTGCAGCGGAGCCAGACGATGCACAGGGTTTGGCCCGACAGTTGGTCCGTCTTCTTGAGGACCCTGATGAGCGAATGAAGATGGGTGAACGAGGACGGATAGCGGTGATCCAGGCCCATACGTGGGGAGCACGGGCCCAAGAACTGGAACGCGTGTGCAGCGCGGCGCTTGCTGCGACGCGGCGGACAGCATGATAACCAGCCGTGACATGGTAATGGCAAAACCCCAGGTCAAACAGGATAGGGCTGAACCAGCCCCGTCTCGTCTGCGCCACCGGATTCTCCAAGCTGGTGGATGGGCCGGGGCGGGATTTGTGTTGGATAAAGTGATCGCAGCGATCCAGCTCATGGTGGTGGCACGTCTGTTAACTCCGTCTGATTTCGGCGTGATGGCTGCATCCGCCATCATCGTCCTGGCATTCATGACAATCAGTGAGCTGGGCCTTGAATCGGCCTTGATTGCCAAGGCCGAGGTTGACCGTGAGGACCTGGCTGTCGCGTGGACCGTCGCGATTACGCGGGGAGTCGCCATGGCAGCCTGTCTCTGGGTAGCGGCTGATGTGATCGGCCAGGCCATGCAGATGCCTCAACTGGCGTCGTTGTTGCGCGTGCATGCCTGGATGCTCGTGCTGCAGGGGCTGCAGAGTCCGGCAATGGCCATCGTCTTAAAGAACCTAGATCTGCGTCGGCGTGTCTCTATGGATCTTGCCCGGCGTCTGATCGAAGCAGGCGCGATCATCGCTCTCGCCCTGTGGCTCCGCAACGTATGGGCGCTCTTGCTTGGGCAGCTAATCGGGATGTGCGTGGGTAGCCTGCTGTCATTCCGGGTGGCCCCGTTCCGGCCACGCCTGTCGCTCTATCGTCCTGCACGCGATTACTTTCTTCACTATGGAAAACATTTGAATGTCGCGACGCTCTGTATCTTCGGCGTCATGAGTGGGGGAGAGCTGGTCATCGGTCGCGTACTCGGCCAAGAGGCGTTGGGCTTCTATCAGATCGCGCTGGCGATTCCTCTCTTGTTGGGCGTGCGGGCCACGGTGTTGATCCATCAGATCAGCATGCCTACCTATTCGTTGCTTCAACGGGATCGACTTGGTGTGGTCCGTGTATTCGAACTTCAAATGGGCCTGGTTGGACTTATCTTCATTCCACTGGCGGCCGGTGTTGCGGTGCTCGCTCCGGTGATTGTGCCGTTGGCATTTGGTCCTCAGTGGCTCACCATCGTCGAGCCACTCAGAATACTCTGTGTGTATGCCGTCTGCGCCGGATATTTGAGCGTCATGACCGCCTTGCATTATGGGGTGAACCGGCCGGATCTCCAGATGAAATGTTGGGGAGGGCAGTTTCTCTTCTTCGCTGTGATGATTGTGCCACTGACCATGAGTTTAGGTCTCACCGGAGGTGCCGTCGCACTGGCCGCCAGCTATGTGCTGGGAGTGCTGTTGCAAGGTATCGGGACCAGAGCCCTCATCGGAACGGCAGCGGGTGCCACATTCTGGTCTGTCGGAAGAGCCTGTCTCCTTGCAGGGTTCCTTGTCGGGATTATCCTCCTGATGTCCGGAGCAACTTCAACGCCGCCAACCTCCTGGGTGCTGGTCTCCGCCTGCCTGGGGGGACTGGGGCTCTATAGCGGCTATCTCTGGCTGGTCGAAGTCCCACGGTTGAAAGTTCTCTGGGAATATCGCTGACAGATGACGACTACGATGAGGTACCGTGCAAAAAGATTGGTGGAATCGGCGCTATCCGGACTGGGTACCAGAAATCGCATTGCGGTACTTGCCGGTAGTGGAATCGATTCGTGCCGAGCCTCCGCGAGGTTTGATTCTGGAGGTCGGGGTGAACCGCTCGGGCCTGACAACCTATCTTCGTCGGCCAGTGGTTGGAGTGGGTTGTGTCATGGGGGCCGCGCGTGCTGCACTTGTGACTCCCGTCCTTACGAAGGGGTAGGTGTTACCGTTTCAGTCTGGAGCGTTTGACTACATGGTCTGTATGGACACGTTGGAACATATCAAGTCTTCTGACCGGAACCGTTTTCTTCGGGAACTCATGAGGGTCACCAAGCGGCGGGTCTACATGGGGTGTCCAATGGGATTTCAAGCCGAACGGGAAGACCAGGCCCTACAACAGTATTA
>JAENWB010000038.1:0-3197 GCA_016650275.1 Nitrospiraceae bacterium
TCAAGGTTGAGTGAATACCAGGCTCTCTATATCTCAGCCTTAGCCTGAACCTCAACCTTCTTGTGCTGGCGGACTTTTTCAGCATCCTGCTGGGCCTGAATGCATAAGAGATTCTGCCATGGCTGATGAGAAAAAACGACTCGACTCTAATGTCGCAGGCAATTTTTTTGTCGATGCGACCTGCATTAATTGCGATACCTGCAGGCAGTTGGCGCCGATGAGTTTTGAGGAGGTCGGTAATTTTTCCGCGGTCACTCAACAGCCGATCGATGAGGGGCATATTCAGCAGGCCTATCACGCGCTCCTCGCCTGCCCGGTCGGCTCGATAGGCACCGAGCAGAGTGACAAGTTGCGGATGAAAGAAGCCATGGCGAGTTTTCCGCTCCAACTAGAAGACGAGGTGTCTTACTGCGGCTTTAATTCTGAAAAGTCGTTCGGTGCAAATAGTTTCTTCATCGAACATCCGGACGGCAACTGGCTCGTCGATTCTCCGCGGCATCTCAAACATCTCGTCGAGGCCTTTGAACAAAAGGGCGGCATCGCGTACATTTTTCTCACGCATAAAGACGATGTGGCCGATGCGGAGAAGTATGCCGCACACTTCGGCGCGAAACGGGTGATTCATCGGGCGGACGTCGAAGCGGCTCCGGATTCTGAATGGATTATTGAGGGGGGTGACAGTATACAAGTCATGCCGCAGTTCCGGATTATTCCTGTGCCGGGGCACACGGCGGGCAGCATGGCCCTTCTCTACAAAAATACGTTCCTCTTTACGGGGGATCATCTCTGGTGGGACTCCACGCAGAAGAAGCTCGGTGCTCCGAGCCGGCTGGTATGGAGGAAGCATGTCCTGATGGACTCCATCCAGAAACTCCTCGACTACCCCTTCGAATGGGTGCTGGCCGGGCATGGGGATCGGACGCGCTTGCCGGCTGACGAGATGCGCGCCCAGCTGCAGGCGCTGATCAAGCGGCGCCAGCCCGGCAACGTAATGCCATAGCGATGTTCACGCGCCTCGCCCAGTGGATCGATCGCAACATTCTCTCTCTTAGCCGCGAGATGCGGCTATCTTATCTGCCGCCCCTGATGGTCTACATGGCCTACGGTATCTCCGGTCTTACCGGGATCGTCGGCACCTTCTTCGTCAAGGACTACCTCGGCCTCTCTGCCGCGTTTCTTGCGGCGCTGGGATTTTGGGCCGGCATTCCTTGGGCACTCAAGATGCCGATCGGACATCTCGTTGATCTCTTGTGGCGCTGGAAAGGCTGGCTCGTGGGACTCGGAGCCGGGCTGCTGGCCGCCAGTCTTGGGATCATGGCGGCATTAATCGGGAGTCGGGAAGTGATGACCTCCATCCTGCCCGCGGAAGTCTGGTATGTGATCAGTACATTACTTGGACCGATCGGCTACGTCGTGCAAGACGCGGTGGCGGATGCGATGACGGTCGATGCCGTGCCACGGGTGGATGAGCGGGGGCAGCTGTTCGACCAGCCGACACTCAAGCTCATGCACACCACCATGCAGACGCTCGGTCGTGTAGCCATCGTCGGCGGCGGGATTCTGGTGGCGATGATCAACGTGTATGTCTTCTCAGGAGTCGAAGGACTCCCACAGGCAGAGATCGTTCGGCTCTACAAGCAGGTTTATCTCGTGGCGCTCGTGATCCCGTTTGTCTCGGTGCTTGGGGTGGGGGTTGCCTGGTTTCTGCAACAACGTCACATGCGGCAGCTTCGACAGCAGGGGTTTACGCGGGCGCAGATCAACGAGATGGTACGTGAACGGGGAGGCCTGGTGGAGGCGACCAGGCCCAATTGGTGGATTCTTGGCGGGAGCCTCGCCTTCGTGCTGTTCATCCTAACCATCGGATTCGGCGGCTTCTCTTATAGCGAAGAGATTGTCTTTGTCGGCTCGATGACAATCGTCTTGTTTTTGATGGCCCGGCTGGTGCGAGAACTGGAGCCTGACAAGCGTTTCACCCTGGTCGGGACAGCGGTCGTGGTCTTTATCTTCCGCGCGATTCCCAGTACCGGGTCAGGGACGACGTGGTGGATGATCGACCAGCTGAAGTTCGATCAGCAGTTTCTCTCCGTCCTCTCGCTGATCGGCAGCACGTTGACCCTGGCGGGGATGTTCGTCTTTCGCCGCTTCATGGCCGAGCGGTCGATTGCCTATGTCGTGGGGTTTCTCACGGTGATCGGAACCATTTTGACCCTTCCGATCGTGAGCATGTTCTACGGCTTGCACGAATGGACGTCGAGCATCACGGGAGGGGTTGTCGATGCACGATTCATTGCGCTGATCGATACGGCGTTAGAATCGCCGCTCGGTCAGATTTCCATGATTCCGATGTTGGCCTGGATTGCGAACTCCGCGCCCGCGAACTTGAAAGCCACCTTCTTTGCCGTGATGGCTTCATTTACGAATCTGGCCTTGTCGTTGAGCCAACTCGGTACTAAGTACCTGAACGAAATCTTTGTGATCACTCGGGAGGTCCGTGACCAGGTTTCCGGCGTCGTTCAAATACCTCCCGACTATAGCCTCCTCGGCTCGCTCCTCATCGCGCAGCTAGTTCTGGGGTTGGCGCTTCCCTTTGCCGCGATCGTGTTTGCGAAGGTGACCCGCTTCAAAAGCGCGTGACGGTTCTGCTGCAATCGCAGATCCGCTGCTACGACAAACCTGGCCACTGCCGAGCGTGGCCAGGCCGACGGGCTCGTCGCTTAGTCCCTCAACCTTGAGAAGGATCTTCAGGCCGGCGAATGCTGGCGGTGTTTATCCGTTCGCCAGGACTCATCAAAGGGGCGAACGGCTCACACGAAGTGCGGTATGTACCTCCTCGGTTCTGCGCGCCTCCGCGCGTCGGTCTCGCGACGCGGCTTTGCGATTTCGCCACGAACCGTCGTGAGGAAAGAGGCCGTCGCCGTGAGACGATGGAGTCGTTGACATGCTGCGGGCTTCTTGCCCGGGTCGAGCGCGAGCGGAGCCGTCTCAAATAGGCATCATCCCTGGCATCTCCTTGACCCATGCGGTATCATGAGTGTCTAAGGAAGTGCGTACGACTTATAACCGGTAGTTGATAGCCAGAGCTGGAACCTGCAGGATGATCACAATGGGTTCCAGCAAGGCCCGAGCGACTGAGCACCCGAGGCGTACAGTTTCACGTACGTCGCAGGGCGCGAAGAAGCGAGAACGCCGCTGGA
>JAENWB010000039.1:0-15145 GCA_016650275.1 Nitrospiraceae bacterium
AACGTACCTCAGAGGGTACGCCTCGGCCCTTCACTCGCTGCGGCCTTGCTGGACAGCCATTTTGAGCATCCTGCCGGGATGTTCTCCTGTTGTACCACATGTCAGGACCATCGAAGTTCCGGCGTGTCAGAATAGTTTTTCCGTAACCTACTTCTTTCCGGAGAGCAGATAAAACGTCAGCTTCACGCCCGCCACTTCGATCTGGTCCCCATCCTTCAGGTCCTGCTGTCCCACAACGTCCGTACCATTGACGCGCAGAGATTTCGCGCCCTGAGAAGGGCTGATGGAGTAGTTGTGGCCTCGTCGGGCGATCGTCGCCGCAGATTTTGGGGCAAACCAGCCGGTCAAACGAATGGTCGCTCCGTCTTGTGACCCAATGAGATTGACCTGTTTGGTGAGTGTATATTCCGGCCGATCTGTTTTCCCAGCAACAATCAGGATCTTGGCGGTGAGAGTTGGTCTGTCGGGTGTACGGTCTATTCCTCTGAGCACCGTGGTTCGATCCAGATCGACAAATGGGACGGGCGCAGCCGTACTGTCCCTCGCATTCTCCTGGAAAATGAGCCGGTGTTGGCCGATGGTGATCATGTCTGCGTCACGAAGTTGCTGGCGCGTGATTGGCCGGCCATTGATGGCAGTGCCATTGGTGCTCTTCAGGTCTTCAAGAAAGAAGACGGCCTGAACCTTTACAATCTGCGCATGATGCCCCGAGACGGCGGGATCTTCGATCACAATGGTGTTGTCGGCCTTTCGACCGATCGTCAATGTCTCAAGAGTCAGGTCGATATTCCGCGAGCCTTTCCCCTGAAGTTTAACGAGTAGTTTGGGTGATTGTGGCAAAGTCTCCGGCATGGTGTCCTCTCCTATGCGAGGTCCCTGTGATTGTTTACGCGACGAACCGTTTTTTTAGCCGTTCCCATAGTCCGGCTTGGAGTTCATCCCGCAGGGCCACGATGACCACGGTCGTGTTGTCGTCTCCACCGGCTTCATTCGACATAGCGATGAGGCGATCGGACATGACGGGGAGGTCGTCTGATCCACTGAGGATGTGAAGAATGTCGCTCGGGCTGACACCACGGGTGAGCCCGTCCGAGCATAATAACAGCACGTCTCCTCCCTTGACTGGAACCTCCGTCAGTTCCACGTCGACGTTGCTCTCGACGCCGATTGCTCTCGTCACGATGTTCCTGCGAGGGGATTGTTTGGCCTGTGTTTCCGTCATAATCCCCTTGAAGATCTGTTCGGCGACCCAGGAATGGTCGGTAGTGAGGGCTTGGATGGTCCCCTCTCGAACGAGGTAGATTCGGCTGTCTCCGACATGAGCGATGGCGAGGACCTCCTCGCAGAGCAGTGCGGCCACCACGGTGGTACCCATCCCGGCATACTCAGGCCTGCTCCATGATTCGCGATGAACGGCATCGTTTGCTGCACGAATCGCGCTGGCGAGACGATTAGCTGGAGCAGACACCGTGGCATCGCAGGGGCCGATCAGCGGCAGGTCTGCGTTCCGGGTTGCCTCGGCCAGATGCGCGCGAATCGACTCGACTGCGAGGGTGCTGGCAATCTCGCCGGCATTGCCGCCGCCCATGCCGTCACAGACGACATAGAGCCCGAGCGGTGGGTCGACCACAAAGCGATCTTCGTTCTGCGGTCGTTTGAGGCCGGTATCGGATTTGGCGCTATGCAATCGTTCGAGGGCCAGACGTCACCTCCCTCATGCCGCGAGACTCTGCAGACAAGCACGGAGTTCGCTCGCGAATTCTTCTGCGCGACGATAGCGGTGAGGCAACTCTTTCTGTAACGCGCGATCCACGATCTCCTGCACCATTGGGGGAAGATCCGGCCTCATGGTCTGAATGGCGGGATGCGGATGATGGGCGATGCTGAACAGCACGGCCGACAAGTTGTCGGCCGTGAACGGCAGCTGTCCCGTGAGGAGTTCGAACAGCACGACGCCGAGGGAAAAGATGTCCGACCGACCGTCCACTTTCTTGCCTGCGATCTGTTCCGGAGACATGTACGTTGGTGTGCCCATCACAATGTTAGTTTGTGTCTTGCTGCTCGAGGCCATCTTTGCAATACCGAAATCCATGACTTTGACGACGCGATCTTTCGTGAGCATGATGTTGGCCGGCTTGATGTCACGATGGACGACGCCTTGCTGATGGGCATAGTCCAGGGCGTCCGCGACGGTGGCCACAGTCAGGAGAACCTCGCTGACCGGCATCAAGTTGGGTTTCCGTGCCCACTGTTTCAAGGGGGTTCCCTCGATGAGTTCCATCGCGATGTACCCTAAATCATTCTCTTCTCCTGCATCATAGATGGTCACGATGTTGGGGTGGGAGAGACGCCCGGTGGATTCTGCTTCGCGGAAAAACCTTGCCTTGACATCTTGCAGCTTGTCGTCGCTATCGACTTGGTCGAGTCGCATGGTCTTGATGGCTACGAAACGCTGGATCGTTGGATCTTTTCCCAGGTAGACCAGTCCCATCGCGCCGCGTCCGAGTTCTTTCAACACCCTGTAGCGCCCAAGCATGCCTGGTGTATAGCTATTGATCGCTAACGTGGCGGCTGTACTTGTTGGTTCTGAAGGAGCCTCTGTCTCTTCTTCTTGTCCCGTGTCCTCATCTTCGGAGAGCGCCCGCGCCCGTTGGCGGCGCGTCTGGCTGGAGGGAGCGAAGGCTTCGCGTAGCGAACTCCGGTTAAAGACCCAGGCTGCCGTGAGCCAGAGACCGGAACCGACGAGGCCGATTGCATAGCCCAAGGCGAATCGAGAAGGGCCCATCTGTTCGATCAGTGGCAGGCCCACGGTCCTGAACGCTTTGTTGGCGAAGAGGATGATGACGAGGGTTGTAAACGGAAGGACGAGGTTGCGGAGAAAGTTTGATCCTCGGCCGTTGTCTGGGATGTGCTGAGAGGCAGTGAAGGCGAGGACCCAGAGGGTGGCGAGCGCGAGAAGGTTTGCACCCAATCGAATGGCGTGAGGCCCACTCAGCTGCAGATACGGGACCGAGACAGATTGGACCAATACCAGGCTGCTCAGCAAGGGGCCGGCCAGGAGCACAGCCAAGATGGCAAAGGTATAGGGAGCGATCCAAGTCCAGGATTTCGACATAGGAATCTTTGAGGATGTCCGTGAACGTCTTAAAGTGTAGCGGATGGGATGGGAGAGTCAACGAATAGGGAGAAATGAGCAGGGTGCTCTCGACACCCGTGAAACGTGAAAACCGACTGGTTGCTCTGGTTTGTTTGGTTTGTCTCGTTTATTTGGTTGAACTAGATTAACCAGAGAAACCAGATGAACCAGATAAACCTCAAACGAGGAGGGCGGCTTTCTTGAGCGGCTCAAGCAGCCTCTCGGGAACTTTCAAATCACCCCGGCCCGTACCAACTTCGATGTCCGGCTTAGTGATGCCATGGAAATCGCTTCCACCGGTCACCAGCAAGTTCAGTCGCTTGGCCAGGTCGAGGTACTCCGTCGTCTGTCGCTTCGTGTGCGTACTGTAGTGGACTTCGATGCCGCCGAGACCCTCGGCTTTCAATGTCGTCAGGAGTGTGTTCAGCCCTTCACCAGACACCTTGGCCCAGGTTGGATGGGCCAACACTGCCACGCCGCCCGCGGCTCTGATCCAGGCAATGGCATCTTCCGGCGGGGGCAGCTCACGCGCCACATAGGCCGGGCGTCCGTCTGCCAGATACCGGTCAAAGGCGTCTTTGGCAGACGTGACATACTTTTTGTCCATCAAAAGCCGCGCAATATGCGGTCGACCGATCGAATCCGTGCCGGCCAGAGCCTGCACTTCTTCATAGGTCACGTCCAGCCCCAAGGAACGCAGCCGTTCGATAATCTGTGGGTTGCGGCTATGCCGACTCTCGCGCAAGGTGGCCAAGCGTTGATTCAGCTCCGGGTCTTGCCACTGTAGGCAATAGCCAAGGATATGGAGCTCACTATTGCCAACGCGGGAGCTGATTTCCACGCCGGGAATGATTTCAATTCCGAGCTCAGTCCCGGCGGCGATGGCTTCGGGAATGCCGGACACAATGTCGTGGTCCGTAATGGCCAGCGCAGTGACCCCTGCCTTGTGGGCGAGTCGTAGCACCTCGGTCGGCGAGAGGCTTCCATCGGAGTGGGTCGTATGGAGATGGAGATCGATGCGACTCATGTCGACTCGTGCGGCAGGCTGCTGGGGCCCGCTTGTTGGGCGACGAGTCGCGCGGTGAAGACAGACCCTGGTCCATGGCTGCCGTCATGTTCGCCTTCGTCGTATGACAGCACGCGGAGAGTGGACGTGAGCCGGAGCAATTCGTTGTGCGCGAGGCAAAATTCCCAACGGCGCGGATGGCGATGGCGCAAGTAGTTGTCGATGGTGAAGGTTTCGTAGATCAAGACCCCATTCGGCTTCAGCGATTCGATGAGCGAGGGAAAGAGTGCGCGATGGAGATAGAAGAACACGACGATCACGTCATACTCCTGTTTCAAAAATTCCGGCCGTTCATCGGTCGTTCGTTCGAGGTCCACCGTCCGGACCGTGAGATTCGGGAGGTTCCGTTGTTTCGCCGTGGCAGCGAGCTGTGCCATGGCCTGTCCATCACGATCTATTGCATCTACCTGAAAACCGTGCGAGGCGAGATAGAGCGCGTTGCGTCCAGGCCCGGCCGCGACGTCGAGTGCCTTGCCTTTCGGTAAGCGATGAAGTTGCTGAGTCAGAAACCGAGCAGGAGTTGGTCCCGCATCCTGAACCTGGTGAGCCAGACGCGATCGTTCGAGTTGCACGCCCACTGAGCCGGTCATATGCTCCAGCGGAGGCGCAAGCTTCCGCAGCCAAATCTTGGCCCGTTCGATGGGAAATTCCGCAAAGAGCATGGTGAGGAGCCGCTCCGCGAAGGTTTCTAGTAGCGCGCAATCCTGCGTCGCGCCGATCTCGATAATCCGATCTGCCACCTGCGCATAGTCGACCGTGTGGTGGATGTCATCCGAAGTCGCAGCTGGTTCTGTCTGGCAATCCAGTCCCAGGTCTACCGCCAACGGCTGAGGCCGCCGGCGCTCCTCCTGGGTCACGCCGCAGCGCCCCTGAAACTCCAGCCGCTCGATGATGATCTTCCCAGCCATGGGAGCATTCTCACGGATTGGATTTCAGGCTGTCAACCTATCGTTAGCGGGGTGCGCGAGGGAAGGAGGGGTGCGCCCAGGTGGCTTTCTTGCTCCTGGTGCGCGGGGCTACGCGCGCACCATTCCCAGAGAGGAGAAGGAAGCAAGCTTGGAAGGATCATTTCGGAGGGACGATGCATCGTTCGATGCACTCAGTAATCACGAACCTAGGCGTACTCTAACCCCGCATTATTTATGGCGCTTTGTCGAGAAATCGCGCAGTCACCACGCGTGATTGGCGCACGGAGCCGGGAAGGATTATCGGAGACATGCTCGCTGCGCGTAGTGAACGCCAACTTGGCTGTAGCCTAGAAGAATAGAGGAAAGGGGATCGGCTTAGTTCGGTGTGTTTTTGAAAATCAACAATGGGTACTGACCGAGCCTATCCTATATAGATGGTCGAAAACCAATCTTATTGTCTTCTCGGTCTTGCAAGCCCGTGAAGTAGACAAGTACCGAGTCAAGCTTCTGCATCAGAATGGCCCACTCGCACCACAGACCTTCGAGATATGTCACGTCACTTGTCAGGCTGTTGCACGAAGCGACATATCGTTTGAGCGCGTCTGGCGGAACCTTGAATTCCTGCAGATCAATGCCCAGCGACTTCTCAAGTTTCTCGATTGCAGCGTTGAACTCGTTGACCCACCTCGCTTCAACCTCGTGGCGCTCTGGAACGTTAGCCCGAATCGAGGTGATGGCGGCATATGCTCTCAGAATCTGGTCACCGTCGTCCATGTTGGATACCCCCACACCGACTCCCAACTAGCCAGTCTGCTGTGAACGGTCCCGCATCATAACACGGTCGTCTAAGTAAACTGGTAAGCGATAATTCTACTTGATCCTCCAGTACTTGTTCAATCTTTCGTCCAGCTCCACCGACCAGAATAGGCTGCGAATCCGCAGTCTACCCAGCTAGCAGTCTGCCGTGTATACCGGCCAAATATCCAATTCCCTGAGGGAGTAGCCAGGCTGGCTTTCATTGGACGCCATCCAACGAGATTCTTCTCCACTTGCTCCCTTAAGGGTGGCCTGGATTGGTCTATCACCGCGCGCCTCGAGGAAGCACATTCTGATCATGCACCACTCGGCGAGAGAAACGGAACGCCCGTGCAGTCCTTCCTCTTCCATGTTCATACTTTCGAGCCTGCTTCTACTTCTCTCTAGAGAGTGGCCTGTTTGGGCTCCCACTGCGCGCAACTTTCTCACCCGCCAACCCACTGGCAGATATTCTTCACCCGCCCTACCCTCCGATTGCTTCGCAAACGATTTCCCGGAACGTGCCATTAGCCCGAGCGAGGGCCTTCCGATTCTCTATACCGTTATTTAGGGGAGTGGCCAAGGCTGCCCTTACTGCGCGCATCGAGCGACCACCGTTTCATCGTGGGGGCTCTGCGAGCAAGAAGGGCACCTGGCCGCTCCCTTCCCCTCCCTTGACTGCCCTTTCCACCGGCTCCTATAATCCCCTCACGTTTCTTCCTGCGACCGGCTGATTCATCGAAGAAAATGGCGGAATTTACGCACTTCAACGAGTCGGGGCGGGCGCGGATGGTCGATGTGAGTGCCAAAGACTCGACCGAGCGGGCCGCGACAGCTCAGGCCACAGTCTTTCTGCAGCCAGAAACACTTGAAAAAATTCAACGGGGCAAGGTTGCCAAGGGCGATGTCTTGTCCGTCGCGCAGGTCGCTGGCGTGATGGGAGCCAAGAAGACCCCGGATCTCATTCCCATGTGCCATCCGATTCTCCTCACGAGCGTCGACATCTCATTCAAAGAAGAACTTCAGCCGGATTGCGAAGGACGGTGCTCTATCACGATCATTGCGACAGTCAAGACGACTGGGCCGACCGGGGTGGAGATGGAAGCGATGACAGCGGCCTCGGTGGCGGCGCTCACAATCTACGATATGTGCAAAGCGGTTGATCGCGGGATGAGTTTCAGCGACATCTGTTTGCTCGCGAAGTCTGGTGGAAAGTCTGGAACCTATATAAGGACATGATAAATGAGAAATGTGGAATGAAAAATGAGGAATGCTGCTGGGGACTAGTCGGAATTCCACATTTCACATTCCTAATTCCTAATTCCACTTTGTTGTCCTCATGGTGACGATTAGACTATTCGGCATGACGAAGTCACTGGCAGGGAATCAAGATTCCCTAGCTCTGTCCATTGTGAGTGGGCAGCGAGTGAAAGGTTTGGTTGAGCTTCTGGATGCTGAATACCCGATGATCGGGGAGTTGATCCATAAGAAGAAAGTTCTGGTCTCTGTGAATCAGGAGATCGCCCACGAGGAGACGGAGATTCGCGACGGCGATGAGATTGCGCTTTTGCCGCCGTTTGCCGGAGGAGCAGCTCTGGAAGGCCAGTTTGACGATGCCCAGTTTGTCCGTGTGCAGCGGGAAGATTTTTCTGTCGATGCGGAGATCAATCGGGTGCGGGGTCGGTCGAAGCGCATCGGCGGCATTTCGATTTTTCTCGGGACGGCGCGTGACCGGTCCAAGGGGCGGGATGTGGATAGCATCACATTCGAACATTACGAGGGCATGGCGCAGAAGACGCTCCATGAGATCCGCGAGCGGGCGTTGAAGGATTTTGATATTATCGAAGTCGCGATCCTCCACCGGTATGGCAAAATCAGCATCGGCGAAAACATCGTCCTGATTGTCGTGGGGGCTGAGCATCGGGCCGAGGCGTTCCGTGCCTGCCAGTGGGCGATCGATGAATTGAAACGCATCACGCCGATCTGGAAACTCGAACACACGCCGGAAGGTGAAGTCTGGGTGGAGGAACACCCGTAGAAGCGTCAGACGTTAGACGTAAAACGTAAGGGGCAGCTTCTAAATGATGAATGTTGAATGGCTGAAGGGCAGACTCCCAGGAAATTGAACATTCAAAATTAATCATTCAACATTCAACATTGGGACTGAAGGCAAATCACGGGTGATGAGCAAATCATCAAAAGATACGGTGCATGCTGCCACTGCCGATACGTATGGCCGACCGCTTCGTAGCTTGCGTTTGTCCGTAACGGATCGATGCAATCTCCGCTGCAAGTACTGCATGCCGGAGGAGGACTATGTCTGGCTGCCGCGCGAGGATGTGCTGACCCATGAGGAAATGGCAGGCCTGACGGGCTATTTCACCGACCTCGGGGTAGATCGCGTGCGGCTGACCGGCGGAGAGCCGTTGCTTCGACGCGGTTTGCCTCGGCTGATTCGCCTGTTGCTCCAAAACCGGCGGGTGACGGATATCGCGCTGACGACGAATGGCATTCTTCTGGCGGACCAGGCTAAGGCCCTGTATGAGGCAGGGCTTCACCGTGTCACGGTCAGCCTCGATACGCTGAGACCGGAACGATTTCGCCAACTGACCCGCCGTGATGAGTACGCGCGTGTGTTGGAAGGGATTGAGTCGGTGGCTTGCGCTGGATTCACTGGCTTGAAAATCGATACGGTGGCGATTCGGGGGTTCAACGACGATGAGTTGGTCGCGTTGATCGAGTTTGGCAAACAAGTGCAGGCGGAAGTCCGGTTTATCGAATATATGGACGTCGGTGGCGCGAACGAGTGGTCCCAACAAAAAGTGCTCTCAGGAGCAGCGATGCTCACCATGCTGAGCGAGCACTACGGGACGATCGAGCCGATACCAGAGCGGGGAGCTTCGCCGGCGCAGCGATATCTCCTGCCGGATGGGACGACTTTTGGGATTATCCCTTCAACGACCACGCCGTTCTGTGCGACCTGTGATCGCAGCCGGATGACCGCCGATGGCATGTGGTACCGCTGTCTGTACGCGACGACGGGAACGGATCTGCGCAAGGCCCTTCGCGCCGGCGCCTCCGATGACGAGATGCGGGCCTTGCTCCGCATCGGCTGGGAAGGTCGCCGCGACCGAGGCGCAGAAGAGCGCAAAGCACTTGAACGGGACGGGTTGCGTGTCGGGGGATTCATCGCAATTGAGAAACTTCGCGAAAACCCACATCTCGAAATGCACGCTCGAGGCGGTTGACGTCCCATCCGTGCCGCCGATACTCGTGCCACAGGGTGAATTTCTGTTGATGCGGTATGCTGGATACTGAATTCCTGACCATTTTAGGACTTGGATTGGTGCTGGGGCTCCGTCACGCTCTGGACACGGACCATTTGGCTGCCGTATCCACGGTACTGGCGCAACGGCCCTCGCTCCGCGCCTCCGGCATGATTGGATTCAGCTGGGGACTTGGACATACGGTCATGTTGATGCTGGTCGGGGCGGTGGTGTTGGTGCTCCGTGTGTCGATCCCTGAACCGTTCGCGTTGGCGGCTGAGTTCGGCGTGGGCGCTATGCTGGTGCTCCTCGGCGGGATACTCGGGGTGCGGTTGGTCCGGGAACGCTGGCATGTGCATACGCACGACCATGATGGTGATCGGCACGTGCACCTGCATAGTCATGCGCTGGCCGAGGATCACGGGCATATACACTGGTGGCGTGATTCTGTTCGACCGTTTTGTATCGGCATGGCCCATGGTCTGGCCGGGTCGGCGGCGCTGCTGTTGATCGTACTGTCGTCTGCGCGATCGGTGTCGGAGGGGCTGACATATATCGCGGTGTTCGGGCTTGGCTCGATCATGGGGATGATGCTGGTCGGGATAGTCGTGAGCCTTCCGGTATTGTGGTCGTTGAACCTCGGGCGTCCCGTCTTTCTCACGGTCCAGGGGCTGGCGAGTCTTGGGAGCGTTGCCGTCGGACTCACCATGATATTCCACATCGCCTTCGGTGGTCAGCTCTTCTGACAACCGCACCGGCGCCTTCCTTGAAGGGAAATCTACGTGCGTCAAAAGGGCGGCTATGGTATTCTCCCATCCTCTTCATTCGTCGTTTGTGAATTGTGAGCGAGACAAGCAAGACGTGCGCGACAGGCGCGACTCGCGAAGATGAAACTTCCGATCCGTCCCGCTTTTCTCGCAAATCTCGCGCGAGTAACGAGATACGCTTCACGGGTGGCGAGAGGCACGCTGACGGACTAGGAGCCTGTCCGGCAGTGCGTTCGTAACGAGGCGAAGGAGGTGCGGCTAGATGCGAGGCCTCAGGCCCGAGAAAACCGGAGGTGTATTCGCTGGAATACATTGAGGACTGTTTCAGGCTGAGCACGACGCAGATGGTCGCGGATCATTCGCCGCAGTAGATCGGTCAATGTCGGACAGGCCCCTAGGAGGAGCGCACAATGGCCTGGTTTAAAAAACAGAAAACGACCGAGACTGAACTTCCGAAGCGATCCAAGATTTCCGAAGGGATGTGGCTCAAGTGCAACCACTGCCGAGAAATCGTCTATCGCAAAGAAGTCGAGCGTAATAATAAGGTCTGCCCGAAGTGCGACTACCATTTCCCGATTTCTGTCATGGAGCGCATTGCGCTCTTGGTCGATCTCGGGACGTTCAAAGAGTGGGATGCGGAGCTTGGTCCCCAGGACCCGCTGAACTTTCAGGACACGAAATCGTACAAGGATCGTGTGAAGGCACATCAGGGAAAGACTGGCCGCAAAGATGCCATGATGACCGGCGAAGGGATGATGAACGGCCGCCGTGTGGTGCTCTGCTTGTTCGACTTCAGCTTTATGGGTGGCAGCATGGGGTCGGTCGTCGGGGAAAAGATCTGCCGGGCGATCGATCGCGCACTGGAGGCCCGGTTGCCGGTCCTCTTGGTCACGACCTCCGGAGGAGCCCGGATGCAAGAGGGGATTCTCTCCCTGATGCAGATGGCCAAGACGTCTGCCGCTGTTGCCAAGCTTGGCGAGGCCAAACTCCCGTTTATTTGCCTGTTAGCCGACCCCACGTTCGGGGGCGTCACCGCTAGCGTCGCCATGTTGGGCGATGTGATTCTGGCCGAACCGAAAGCACTGATCGGCTTTGCCGGTCCCCGCGTGATCGAGCAGACCATTAAACAACAGCTGCCGGATCAGTTTCAGCGGGCTGAATTTCTGTTGGAGCACGGCATGATCGATATGATTGTGGAGCGCAAACAGCTGAAAGAAACCTTAAGCGCCCTCGTCGCCCATTTTTAACAGGCTGTGGAAAAATTATTTTTGACACGCCAGGACACTCGATGGTCACACGTCTTGGGCAAGTCCGGTCTGTCTGGTTATCTAGTCTGTCTGGTCCATCTGGTTAGTCTCATGCAACCAAACAAAACAGACAGACCGAACAGATCAAATGAACAAGACAGGCAGGTGGGCTTCGGTCTCGATCGCCGCATCACAACGTTCATGAAGAATCCTGGTTAACTTCCTGTCCTGCCCGGTTACACCATGACCTATTCCTCCGCAGTGGCCTATTTGTATCGGCTGCAACAGCATGGCATCAAACTGGGTCTAGAGACGATGACGGCGTTGATGGTGCGGCTCGGCCTGCCGCAGACCCAGTACCGTGCATTGCACATCGCTGGCACGAATGGAAAGGGATCCACCGCGGCCATGGCCGCCGCCCTGTTGCAGGCGGCAGGGTATCGAGTCGGGCTCTATACCTCGCCCCATCTCGTGGAGTTCCGAGAGCGGATCCGTGTGAACGACGAGATGATTGCTGAGTCGCAGGTGGCACAATTGACTGAGCAAATTCAGATCCTCTGTCAATCGGATCTGTCGCCGACCTTCTTCGAATTTACAACCGCGATGGCGTTCCAGCACTTTGCCGACTCTGGGGTCGACGTGGCTGTGTTAGAGGTTGGATTGGGTGGCAGATTCGACGCGACCAACGTGGTCACGCCTATGGCCTGTGCGGTGACGACGATTGCCCTCGATCATCAGGAATATTTGGGGACCACACTCTCATCGATTGCCTTCGAGAAGGCCGGCATTATTAAGCCGGGGGTGCCGGTAGTGCTGGGACGGCTCGAAGATGACGCGTGGCAGACGATTGAACAGGTGGCACGGGAGCGGCAGGCCCCAGTGTTTCGGATAAACGAGAACTTTCGCACAGAGGGAGAAACGACCCGGCAATTTTCCTATCGTGGTCTTGGCATGCAATATGACGGGCTGACCTGTGCCCTGGAGGGTCGCCACCAACTTGATAACGCCGCCTGTGCGCTGGCGCTGTTGGGGACGGCGGCCCCGCAGGGGATTACTGTCACGGCCGAGGCGGTGCGAGCGGGCTTGCGTATGGTCAACTGGGCAGGACGATTGGAAGTGGTCGATCGCCGTCCGACGATCCTGCTGGATGGCGCGCATAATCCAGCTGCCGCAACGGCCTTGGCCGACTACCTCACGCGCTCTGACCGATCTCATCCGTCCCGCCGCCCCGTGGTCCTTGTCCTTGGAATGATGCGCGACAAGGACCATCGGGGCTTTGTCGAACCGCTCAGGGCGCTTGTCCAGGAGGTGGTATTGACGCAGGCGGATCTCCCGCGCTCTGCCACCGCTCAGGAACTCCGAGCCTCGCTCCAAGGCCTGCTGTCTCACCCGCATGTCGTGCCGTCGCTCAGCGATGCAATGGCACTGGCCAGACAGCTGGCAACGCCGGACGGTCTGGTGTGTGTGACTGGTTCGCTCATGCTCGTAGGAGAGTGCAAGGCCTGGTTCCGTGTCTGTGGGCTTTCGCCGCTTCGGGGCTGACATGGCAGGGATCGCGACGCGGCGGTGGATGTGCCTGGTTGCTTGGTTGATGCTGGGGCTACTCTTTCCGTACGCAGGGGGTGCGGCAGGGAATGGGGGAAGTTCCGCAGCAACGACGATTTCTCCCGGTGCGCTCCCGCTCGATATCACTGCAGAACGAATCGATTATCTACAGGAACAAGAAATCTACGAAGCCGATGGCTCGGTGGTAGTCAACCAGGGCACCCTGCGTTTGACGGCCGATCACATGACCATCCAGACGTTGCCCGGCGTATTGATTGCCACGGGCCACGTCCGACTCACCGATCCCAAAGCCGATCTCGTGGCCGAACGGTTGGAACTCAACGTGAATACTGAGGCTGGGGTGGTCACGCACGGACTGGTGCATCTCAAATCCACGAATACCTCGGTGGAGGGGCGCCTCATTCAAAGGTTTTCAGAGGACCATTATCGGGTGAAAGAGGGCCGCTTTACGAACTGCGATGCCCAGGAAGGTGAGACGCCGGCCTGGCGGTTTCAGTTCAAGGATCTTGACCTGCATGCCGGCGACAACGTGGCGTTTACGGGTGGATGGCTCTGCGTAAACGATGTCCCGGTGATTCCTCTTCCCACCTTAACGTATCCGCTCTCCAAGCGACGCACGGGGTTCCTTATTCCCATTGTCGGGTATGACAATCGGTTTGGCATGCATCTCCAAGAAAGTTTTTTTTGGGCCATCAATCCTAGTCAGGACCTGACGATCTCTCCTTCCTATTTTAGCGGCCTCGGCTACGGGAGCGATTTGAAATATCGCTATGTGTTAGACCGGCAGTCGCGCGGGCAGTGGCTCGTCAGTGCCTTGCGACAGACAGAGTTGCCGAGTGTGTCCGGCGTAAACCAGGCGGGACAAGATGCGGAGCAGGTTCGGGCGCTGATCAGCGGGACGCATACACAGCAATTTACGCCGGACTTGTTACTTCGGGTTAAAGCCAATTTGGTGACTGACCCAAATTATCTGCAACAGTTGAGCAACTCGGGAGCCCAGCGGGCCCTTCCCAGCAGCGAATCGAATTTTTTGGCGACCCATCGTCTGCCTTACGGAAACACTTACCTGCTCGGTCAATATCTCCAGCCGTTGCAATCGGGAGGAACGGATACGTTTCAGCGCCTGCCGGAAATCGGCTATAGTTTGCCGAATCTTTCATTGTTCAATTCGCCGGTCTTGCTGGGTACGGATATGAATTTCGTAAATTTTTATCGCGATCAGGGATTTACCCAGAATCGAATAGATGTGCTGCCTGGACTGTCGACCGACGTCCTGGATTTTGGCCATATCGTGGGCCTGACCCCCCAAGTGAAAGTGCGCGAGGTCTACTACTCGCGGGGGGTACACAATCCTGAAAGCCAGCATCGCGAGACCTTTTGGGCGGGGCTTGATGCGACATCGAAGCTGAGCCGCCGCTTCAGAACGAGCGAGGGCAACACGTTACTGCATACCATTGAGCCCAGCGTCATGTATGAATATGTTCCGCCGACGAATCAGTCACAATTGACTCAGATCGATCAGGTGGACGATCTACCGAAGAAAAATCTGCTGACCTACGCGATCCGCAGCCGGCTGTTGGAGCAAGCGGGCAGTAGCAGTTTCAATTGGCTGGATTTCACGATGGCCCAGAGTTATCATGCGGGTGCCGTGCAAACGAGGGCGCGGGACTTCACGCCTGGCGTCTCCCCGCTGCTCGGGTCGCTGACGCAACCGCTGCAGCCTGCGACGGTGGCCATTGAGGGAAAGAAATTCTCCGATCTCTGGATGAGGGTGGCAATCGGCAATACGACACCTCAGTACACGCCGGCCCAGTTAGCAGCTGCCGCGTCTGGCCAGGGTGCCGGGGCTGTCTTCGGTCAGCAGCCTGCCATTAACCAGTATCTCACCATCGATGCATTTTTCGATCCCTACCGGTCGTCGGTGAGTCAATTCAACACCAACCTTCGGGTTCAGCAGTCCAACTACTGGTATCTCGAAGTGGGGCAGCGCTTCACCCACGATGGTAATCGTGTACGTCGCGGAGACGTGTGGAATCCGATATCGTTTAATGAGGTCTATGCCCCAACCCCTGAGATTCAATTTGTCACTGCGGGAGGGGCATTTCGCACACCGTGGGGGTGGACGGTCGGCGCAAAGGGCTACTACGATGTGAAGAATGGCAGGAGCCCTGAGTATGATGTCGTTGCCCTCTACCAGAATCCCTGCAAGTGTTGGTCTCTGGGGCTCTATTATTTAGAGTTTCCCGATCGGGCTCAGTACAACTTTATGTTGAGCCTCACCGGGATCGGATGGACGGAAAGCTTTGGTACGGCAGTGGTTCGAAGTATCCTCAGTCCGCTCCTGATCGGAGAGAAAGGTCTACCCTGGGCTGTGCCTGGAGGGCCGTATGGGAG
>JAENWB010000040.1:0-3722 GCA_016650275.1 Nitrospiraceae bacterium
CGCCACCTCCTTCTGATTCGCACGTTCACCGTACCACAAATCTTTGCCGGCTCTCGGAATCACTCGCCACCCGCCGCCACAGCTATCTCCCACAATCTGAATTATCACTCATGTATGTAGAAACATCAGCATGGACTCGGCACAGGACAAGGACGTTCTGCTCCGGGCTTTGACGGGAAGGTCGACACACAGCATGCGCAGATCGAATGGCGCATGGGTACGGGTTGCCACCCCAACTTGGGAGAGAGTGGCCCTGAATACGGAACCATTCACCCCCGTCGCTCGCGTTCAATCCTACTAGGATTGGCATAGAGAGAACGTTTTTTGCACAATTTTTCCCACTGTGCACGCTCGACAGCCTGGTAGACCCCTGCTCGCTCATCATTCGTCATATTCAGTCCTCCTATATTCGTACACCGAAGTTACATTCCCTTCGGCTTGCTTCGTGACTGTTGTCCCTAATGGCCCCTAACTGTCCTAAGCAGGCCTAAGCAGGGTACTTCCCACACTCATCTCACACCGGTATGGTCAGCGCGGTGCTGAGCCGCACCGGCAGAAAGGACTCGGCATGAAGAAGGATCTGCTCACGGTGAAGGAATTGGCAGCGGAACTGCACATGAGCCAGAAGTCGATCCAGCGGGCCTATCGTAAGGAGGAGATTCCCGTGCAGTGGCTGGGTCGCATGGCTCGGTTCAATCTCGCCAAAGTCCAACGGGCGATGGAACGGAATGGACGAAGCCGCATGCGTTGTCTCAACGGCATCGTGGCACATCCGGGCGCGATCGCCGGCGCCAGCCGGCGGCGCGCACGAAACAGCCCCCGTCTGGTAACACGGGGGCGCTACTTACAAGGGTTCTTACAGGAGTTCTATGGGTTCTATAACGTCTATCCCGTCACCGTTCACCCTTACTGTGGATTGGCTCGCCTTTACCCTGCCGATTGGCTCCGTCCAGGATACGATACAGGTCCTTGAAGGGGAGTGGACCAAGACCGAGGGTGGCTTTCGCCACTACCCCCTATCCTGGATAACCGCGAGTACCGGTCGTGGCGTTGGCAAACTTGGGACTGGGGCGCCTCGTGCTCCCCGCGAAGTGCATGTCGATCTGTCAGGCGGGATTGTGGCCTCCTGGCCTACTGAGAAGATCCGAACCATCCTGCAATGGGTTCTGAGCCAAGACGGCCACTTCACACGCCTTGATTGCGCCTTAGATGATCGAACCAGTCTCGTCCCGCTCTCGACAAGCAATCACGCCATTGACGCAGGGCAGTGTGTCACCCGAGCCGACAAAAGGCGGGGTATAACGTCCGGGTCCATCCATAAAGGCACACCCAGCGGAGAAACCATCTATATCGGCAGTCCCAAGAGTCAGACCCTCCTGCGCATCTACGATAAACGCCTGGAGCGCCAAGCCAAGGCGCACGAGGATTGGCAGGAGTACGGCATCCGATGGGAGTTGGAGTTGAAGAAGGATCGCGCACAGTCTTGCGGACTGGTGCTCTCTTTTCTGAACGAAGCCGACTGGCTCGAATATATCGTCGGGGTTCTTCGGTCTCATGCCGATTTCCGAGACACTAACCGAGAAGAATCAGACGAGCATCGGTGTCAGGCTCCGCTCCTTGATTGGTGGCTCCTGCTCACAGAGGGATTCAAGAAAGCCCGGCTTGTCGTGGAGAAGGAGGAGCAGACCTTAGTCAAAGTGAAATTGTGGATGAGTCGGTCTGTGTCCCCGCTGTTGGCGCTCTGTGTGGAGCAACCCGGTGGACGCGCCTGGTTAGACCAATTACTCGTCGTGGGAAAGAGTCGATGGAAGGAGAAGCATCGGCGACTGGTATCCATGCCTCAACCCACCGACCGTGCCACGTCAGAGCAGAAACCATTTAGCATCGCTCACGTCGGCGGTGACGCGGACGCACCATATCAGGGGGGTGAGGGGGTGTCGTCAGACTCCCCCTTCCGGTCGTAACCGATGCTCTTGAAGGTCAAAGATCTCGCAGCCTGGCTTAATCTGCCTCAGTCTACGGTGTACCTGTGGGCGAATCAGGGAAGGATTCCCTGTCACAAAATTCATGGGCTGATTCGCTTCGAGCGGGAGGAGATCCAACACTGGCTAGATGTCTTCGCGAACAAACCGTCGAATCCGGTCACCCATATTCCAGACCGTAACCCCAATATCCCTGTCGATGACCTGATTGCGAGGGCCAAACGCGAGGTCTATACTTCCGCCCACGGGGAAACCATAACACCGAGTCCCACTGGAAAGGAGTGAAGGATGGGACTTGTTAAGAGATGCAATACGTGGTGGATATCGTTTATGTATCAGGGCCAGCAAGTCAGACGCTCGACGGGAACGACTGATAAACGGCTAGCTGAGGCGATCTTAGGCCAGGTGCGGGTCCAGATCATTGAAGGGCGATTCTTCGAGAAACCGGAAGCGCAACATCGAACCTTAACGGAACTGATGGATCGGTACACGAGTGAGCATGCCGCAAGGCGGGCCAATCATCGGCGGGAACTGACGAGCGTGAAGAATCTGAAATCCTTCTTCGGGAATCCAACGCTCGATCAGATCACGCCAAAGCGGATCGTGGCCTACAAGAACCAACGGTATACCGATGGGGTCAAACCCGCCACGATGAATCGGGAGCTCGCGACCTTGAAGAAAGCGTTCAATCTGGCTCGTCGAGAGTGGGAATGGTGTACCGATAACCCAGTCTGTCGCGTCTCCATGGAGAAGGAAAATAACGCGCGGGATCGCTGGCTGAGCGTGGAAGAAGAACAGCGGCTTCTCGCGGCTGCTGCTCCGTGGCTGCGAGAGCTCATGGTCTTTGCCATTTATACCGGCATGCGGATGGGGGAGATCCTGGCCCTCACCTGGGCCGGTGTCGACCTGTTCCGTCGAACCGTGACCGTCTTTCGCTCAAAAAACGGCGAACGACGTACTATCCCGCTCAATCAGACCGCGCTCGCACTGCTGAAGCACAAGGCTGGAAGCCGTTCGATGGACACGGAGTTTGTGTTTCCGAGCGAAGCCCAGACACGGCTGAATGCGAGCAACATCAGCCGAAGTCTGCATCTCGCGCTGGGGAAAGCCAAGATGACCGATTTCCATTTCCATGATCTTCGACATACCTGCGCGACTCGAATGGTTCAGGCCGGAGTGGATCTGTACAAGGTGCAACGGCTCCTGGGGCATAAATCGCCGATCATGACCCAGCGGTATGCCCATCACTGTCCGGAGAGTATGCGAGATGGCGTCGAGGCGTTGGATGTCGGGCGGGCGGTTAGCACAAATTTAGCACAATTGCGGGTCGTGCCCGAAAGCGGTCCCGCAAGCTATTGATAAATTGGTGCCCCCGATACGAATTGAACGTACGACAAACGGTTTAGGAAACCGCTGCTCTATCCAACTGAGCTACGGGGGCATTATGTGTTTTCAATCACTTACCTTGGTGGGCTGGTTGGTCAGTTCCACCAAGTGTTACCTGGGTGTTAGCATGGAGATACCGATTAAGTTTCGCCGCGGCTTGCGTCAGATCACGCTCCTCAATGGCATTATACCTTTTCCACATCTTTTCTGACTTATGCCCAATAATCTTCATAGCCGTTGCTGTGTCGACTCCAGCCCGACGAAGATTAGTGGAAGCACAGTGCCGAAGGTCGTGGAAGCGAAAGTCCTTAATCCCCGCATCCTTCAAGGCTGTCTTGAACGACCGAGTGAGAA